>DASWYH010000152.1:0-7748 GCA_036405095.1 Gemmata sp.
CGGCCCGCGACACCGCGAGCGTCCGGACGTACCCGCGGAGCACCAGCTCGTGGTACATGCGCCCGGTCCGCCAGTCCCAGAACCGCACCCGGCGGTCCGCGCTCCCGGACACCAACCCGTCCGGCCCCGCGGCCAAAATCCCGATCGCGTTCGGGTGCCCGCGGAACCGCCGGTGGAACCTTCGGTCCCCAACGGACGCCGACACGATCCGCGACGGAGCGCCCAGATACCCGCCGGCCCACGCCACGAACCGGCTGTCGTCCGAACAGGTCAAGACGGTCGCATGCACCAGCGGACCGCCCGGCCCCGGCTCCAGTTCCCGTGCGGGGCCGCCGGTGACCGGCCACACCCAGGCGGAATGGCCGTCGCCGCATGCGAACAGGAGCTGCCCGTCCGGGCTGAACTGGAGGTGGAACATCTTCCCATCGCCGGGGGCGTCCGCCCAGACCGGCGCCCCCGCCGCGAACCGATCGACCGCCCACACTTTGACGAACCCGTCGGTCGCCGACGACGCCAGGAGCCGCCCGTCCGCGCTGAACGACAGCGCGTTAACGTTGGCGTCCGGATCGTGTGCCCGAATCGTAATCACGGCCGCCCCCCGGGCGGCCCCGCGAGCCGCGCGCGGGCCGCCGCAACTTCTTCGGCCCGCATGGCGCGGAACCGGCCCAGGTGCTCCGCAAGAAGGGGCGAGAGTTCCCACTTCGCGTACCGGTTCCAGGTGCGTTCCGCGCGGGTCGCTTGCCCCTGAAACGGTTCGGCATAAACGACGCGCCCCTGATCAACGAGCTTGACGAACAGCGGCTCGCCGTCGATGCTTTCGCTCTTGTCAGCAACAACAAGCACATCGCCACGCGAGTAGACTCGCACGTACCCGGGAACGGTCTCCTTCCCCGGCGAGTTGGAGAACTTCACGTTGGGCCGGCCCCCGGTCGCGGTGCGCTTGAACGCGGCGCTCACGGTGTCGCGGTGGACCAGCTTCCACCAGTACCCGCCGGCGCCGGGGAACAGCATCGTGGGCTCGGTCCCCGTTTCGGCGCGGAACCGGTCGCATACGTTCCGCACCCCGTCCGGGGTGACCTCGTCCTCGAACACGATCACCCGGGGAGCGATCCCGAGTGCCCGCATCCGCCGGAAGTAGAGCACGCACTGGCCCGCGATGTCGCCGCTATCGACCCGCACGCCCACCCGGTCGGTCTCCGGGTGCGCGCGGATCACCCGGAGGGCGTTTTCGAGGCCCACGGTTTCGGCGTCCACGAGGTCGCACAGCAGCGAGGCGGTGCCCATCTTCGACACGAACCGGTCCATCATCTCGTATTCGGCTTCGCCGAGCGTCCGGTCGAAGCCCTGGGCCGCGCACATCATCTCGTGCCCGATGGTGCCGATCGACCGGAACAGCTCGGGCCACATGAACTCGGCGGTGTCGCTCGAGGTGAGCTGCGCGCGCCCCATCGCCCCCGCGCCGCCGACGAACCGCGCCAGAAGGAGGATGAGGTTACACACCTCAACGGGCGCGGAGCGCAGCCCGAACTCCGCGTCGCGCGGGGTGGCTTCGCTCATCAGGCGCGCCTTTGTCGCCTGGATGACGGGAGCGAAGTAGCGGCACATCGCGGGCTCGGTGTACGAGACCAGCCCCCCCGGACCCTCGAACGTGAGGCACGGGACGCCCGCGAGGAACGTCTGGCCGCCGGGGAAGCCCCAAACGTCGATGGGGAGCGCGAGTTGGTCGCCGGGCTGGGCCAGCACCGCGTCCCACACTTCGGTGGGGAACGCCTTCGTCGCCGAGTGCTTACTGTACCAGGCGCGCGACAGCTCGATGTCCGCGCGTGCGAGCGGGCGGTGGAACCACTGCGCGAGCATCGCCTCGTGCCCGGCCATCACCAGGCGCCCGTTGGCCCCGGCTTCGGGCAACCCCTTCCGGAGCGTGAGCGTGTACGCGGCGGGCTGGAGCGCGATGTCGGGCACCGCGGCCCACATCGTCCGCTTGTAGGTGTCGGTCGCCCCGGGCCACCCGCCGAGGAGGAACAGCCGGGTGAAGAACTCGTCGCGCATCTGCTGGCGCTTCGGGGCAAACGGGTCGGTGGGCATGAAGGGTCACACGAAGAGGAGGGCCGCCGCGCCCGCGAGGGCGACGAGAGCGGCGCACACGGCCGCGAGCAGGTACTGGAAGTCACGCGCGGCGGACCCGATCGGGGCGCCGTCTTCCGCGGCCCGCCGGCGCACGTCCTTGTGCGCGAGCCAGAGGAACCCGAGAAACACCGCCAGCGCCACCAGATCGGCGGCGACGCAGGCGACCAGCAGCAGCGCCGCGGCGCGCGTCACTCGGTGTCCACGTCGAGCGAGCCCACAATCGCGGTTAATACCGGGTCGTTGCGCTCGCGGTCGTAGTCGCTCACCTGGGTCAGCAGGAGCAGGGCGCCGGCGTCGGTCGCCAGGCACCGCACGCGGCAGGTGGTCGCGGTGTCCAGCGTGAGGAAGTCCGCGTTGAACCCGACCGCGGGCTGTCCGCGGATCGTTTCGACCACATCTTCCCAGTCCAGTTCCTCGTACTCGCCCTTGAGGGCCTCAAGGGTCTGGTCCGCGAGGTCGCCGGGGTGGTCCGCGTCCGGTTGCAGCGACATCTGCAAGAACGCCGTATCCGGACTGGACACCGTGACCGCCCACGCGCCGCTCTCGGCGTCCTCGGTCTCTTCGACGGTCCAGCTCTCCGGGTATCGAATGGCGATGCGATCGCGCTCAAAAATTGGCATGTGGCTCTCCGAGCGAACCCGGCCCGCGCGGGGCGCACGGCATTCGGCGGGCGCCCCGTCCCGCGCCCGCCCTTGCAATCGGGTTCGCCTAATTGACCCCTTCCTGTGTTTCTCGGACCAACTGGCTCACCACGGCCCGGGTGTTACCCGTTTCCTGGAGGGTCTTCAGTTGGCGGTCGGCGCTGGAGCCGCCCTCCATGATCTTATATGCGTACTCCACCTCTTTGCGCGTGCCCAGCTCGTCGATCACGTCGCGCAGGAACCAGTCGATGAGTTCGTGGAGCAGCTCGCGGACCGGCACCTCCTTGTCTTTGCCGAGGTCCAGGAGCTTGCCGTCGAGCCCGTACCGCACTGCGCGCCACTTGTTCTCCTCGATCAGCTCGGTGGGGTACACGCGGAAGGTCATGTTGTCCCGGCGGAGCTTCCACAGCTTCGCGATGATCGCCTGGAACAGGGCCGCAATGCACACCGCTTCTTCGACCTTGGTACACACGTCGCAGATGCGAAATTCGAGCGTCGGGTAGCGGTGGTTGGGCCGCACGTCGTACCAGATCTTGGACCCGTCCGGGATGCAATTGGTTCGCACCATCGTGTCCACCATCTGACTGTACTCGGGCCACCCGTGGAACAGGGGCGGCATCCCCGATCGGGGGAAGTGGCGGAAGATGATCGAGCGGTACGACTTCAGCCCCGTGTTCCGCCCGGTCCAGAAGGGGGACGAGGTGCTCAGGCAGAGGATGTGCGGGGCGAAGTAGCGGGCCACGTTCATCGCGTCGATGAGGAAATCGCGGTCCTCGATCCCGATGTGAACGTGCGTGCCGAAAATGAGCAACTGGCGCGCGAGGTCCTGCATGTCGTTCTGGACACCGAGGTAGCGCTCGAACGGGGTGATCTCCTGCTGCTCCCAGTTCGAAAACGGGTGCGTCCCGGCGGCGGCGATCACCAGCCCGTGCCGCCCGGCCAGTTCCGAAATGCTCCGCCGCAGCTTCACCAACTCGTTGCGCGCGTCGCTCGGGGTCTGGCAGATCTCTGTGCCCACCTCCACCATCGATTGGTGCAGTTCGGCCTTGATCTGCTCCCGGAGGACGAGCTTCCCTTCCTCCAAAATCTGTGTGATGTACGACTTCAGCTCTCCCGTCGCCGGGTCGATGATCTGGTACTCTTCTTCGATGCCGATCGTCAACGAGGGGGCGTTCATGGCGTGGTCCGCGAGTTGAGCCGTGAATCGAAGCAGAAGACAGATTAGCCACAAAAACGCACAAAGGGCACAAAAGAAAACCAGGACCAAAAACACCACAGATCGAAACAGGAGAGATTGGAATTTTCCAGCCTCGGGGTCTGGTTCATGCCTTCTGTGCTGTTATTCTGTTACTCGACGGCTGTCTTCTTCCGGGTTTTCTTCTGTGCGCTTTGTGCATTTTTGTGGCTAATCTGCCTGCCAGCGATCGTCTCAGCGCGGTTCGACCAGGAACGTCGGTACGGTGGACCCGCCGCCCGCGGTCACGTTCACGAGCGCCTCGGTGGAAATGCGGGTCAGGCACCCGTGCATGTGCGTCCCGAACGCCACATACGGGTTCGTGTCCAGCATCCGGTCGAGGAGGTGCAGCGCGCCGTTCTCGAAGCCCGGGAACGGTTCGCGCGGCAGCTTCACCTTCTGCTGCACCACATAGGGCTCGGCCAGGGCCGTCTGGATCGCGTCATCCCAGGCCCGCTGCTCGACGGTCCACCCGAGAACGATCCCGTGCCCGCCGTAATCGTCGTTCGGCTTCAGAACCAGGCGGTCCTTGTTCGCGGCCACCCACGGCACCAGATCGACTTCGGTCCCGTCCGGGTCGGTAGTGGTGCGCGGCTCCATGACCCGCGTCCAGGGAATGTGCTTCGCGATTGCCTCTTGCTGTGCGGGCGCGAACAGCGCGCGGTTGCGCTCGTCGGAGAGCACCGCGAGCGACGCCTTCTTGAACAGGATCTTGCACCGGAACGAGTTCGCCATGCACACGGCCCGGTCGCGCACCGCCCGCACCACGGGGTGGTCGATGCCGCCCCGCGCGATCAGTTCGCTGATCAGCACCCGCTTGTAGATGAGCGTGATGTGGTAGTCGTCGGCCATCAGCTTGCCGTCGCGGTACTCGACCTCGCGCGGGTCCACGATGCGCACCTCCAACCCCATCAGCTTGAAGTAATCGTAGAAGACGACGAACTCGCTGAACGTCGGGACCTCGCGCCAGTCGAGGATCGCGATCCGGGGGGCGTCCGACGTGTTCCCCTGCCACTGTTTGAACGCATCGGTGAGGGCGTGCAGCACCCCCGGGCGGGCCGGGATCGGGAACACCTGAAAGCGGCGCTGGAACTCCTGGAACACCGGGAGCCCGTAGAAGACCTCGCTGAGCGCGTCCGAGTACCCGGCCCCGGCCGGCGTCTCGGAGTTCAGTTCGGTGAACAGCAGCTCGTCGTCCGAGGCGAAGAACGTGTCGAACCGGCTGGTGGGGCTCGGACAGGGGAACCCAGGATCGATCGAGAGGAGCTGTTCTTCCCAATCGAGCATCCGGAACTGGGTCCGGAACTCGGCGCTGGCCAGCGCGCGGTCGTAGACGGTCTGGAACGCCGGGAGCATCACGCCGACGGTGTCCTGGAGCAACCGGTACTGTGGTGGGGTCAGGAACCGCGGGCGCAGGACCGTGCAAACGGGGCGCGTACCGAAGTGCAGACCGCGGACCTGTTGCGCCTTCTCCAGCGCGGCTTGTGAGTCGGCCGCGAGCAACGACCCGGACGCGAGCAGATCGTGATAACAGGAGATGGGATCGGCGGACATGGCAGCATCTCGAGGAAAGAAGAGGGCAGGCCAGAAAAGGGCACAAAGGGCACGAAAAGAAAACCGAAGCCGAAGAGTGAGATCGGTTCACACCTCAGCTCTTGGTTTTCTTTCGTGCCCTTTGTGCCCTTTTCTGGCCGCCGCTGTGTTGTGTCGGCTCAGAACAGTTTACTCCATTTCAGTTCGGTCAACTGCGGGCGCGGGTGCCGGGCGCGGTCGATGACCAGATCGGCCATGTGCTCGATGACCCACTCGAAGTATTCGGGCGTGAGCGAGTTCACGTCCATGTCGGGCGCCGGGTTCATGAAGTCGATCGCGTACGGCACCCCGTCCTTGATGGCCCACTCCGCCGTGTTCATGTCGTACCCGAGCGCCTCGTTGAGTTTGATCGAGTCCGCGATCACGCGCGCCTTCACCGCCGGGCTGAGGTAGTTCTCGTCGGCGATGTACCGGCGGTTGTGGGTGTCGTAGGGCATCGGGAGGACGAGGTTCCGCCCGAGGCACATGCACCGCACGTACTGGTCCCACTGGATGAACTCCTGCGCGATCATCGTCAGGAGGCCGGAGCCGTCGTAGTACCGAATGAGTTCCTCGACACTGTGGCACACGTACACCCCGCGCCACCCGCCCCCGTGGGCGTCCTTCAGGATGCACGGGAGCCCGACGTAATCCACGATCGCCTGCCAGTTGAGCGGGTACTCCAGGTTCCGCAGGCTCTCGGTCTTCACGATCCCGGGGACGTAGTCCTTGTTCGGGAGGGCCATCGTTTTGGGGTGCGCGAGCCCGAGCTTCGCGCACAGTGACGCGCCGAAGAACTTGTCGTCCGCGGTCCACATGAACGGGTTGTTGATGACCGTGACGCCCTCAAGCACGGCGTGCTTCATGTAGCTCCGGTAGTACGGCACCTCGTGCGAGATCCGGTCCACGAGCACGTCGTAGGGGATCTTGGCGTCCATCTTGGTGCCGCCGAGCTTGACGAACTCCGCGACGACGCCCGCGCCCCGCCCGTTCACGGCGTCGAGGAACCGCGGCGGGAACGACCACTCGCGGCCGACGATCACGCCTACACGTTTCACGGGCATCGCCCTCTGGAATGCGGAATTCGGAACTCGGAATGCAGAATTCAAGCGCCGGAACCCGGAGCGCGGCTCGGTCTCGAGTCCGCATCCCGAGGTCCGAATTCAATCAGTCATTGCCGCCGATGTACTTCTGAAGCATGTCGCACCAGACGGGCCAGTCGTGAGCGAACCCGTCCCACTCGCGGAGCGCGTTACCGATCCCCTTGCCCCACAGTTTACTCGACAGCTCGCGGTTCTGGTGGACCAGCCGGTCGCCGTTGCCCACCGCCAGAATGATGTTCTGGGCGCGCAGGCGGTCGAGCCTCCAGCCGTCGTGTTCGTTCGGGATGAAATCGACCGGGTTCTGAAGGTACACGGTCTCGTTGTGGTAACCGCTCAGGAACATTTTGATGTCGGCGAGCCCGCTCATGCTCAAAATGCGGTTCACCTGGTCGGGGAACCGCAGCCCCATCGAGAGCGCGTGGAACGCGCCGAAACTGGCCCCGGTGAAGATCGTGAACGGGTGCGGGTTCCGCCCGCGCGCCCACGGCAGCACTTCGTTCATCACGTAGTTGGTGTACTGCTCGTGGCGCCACGCCCGCGCGCCGGGGTGCTCGTGGTAGGCGTACCAGCTCTCGCGGTCGACCGCGTCCACACAGGTCAGGTGCAGCCAGCCGTTTTCGAGGGCGTGCCCGAGCGCCCCGACCAGCCCGCGGTTCTCCCACTCGAAGAACCGGCCGCCGGAGGTCGGGAACGCGACCGCGCGCGCGCCGGCGTGCCCGAACTCGAGCAGCTCCATGTCGCGGTGGAGGGACGGGCTCCACCAACGATGATACGCCCGATGCATGTAGGACCGAATCGCGTTGTGAAGAGAGGTGGTTTAGAGCGAGTATGCAAACCGGCAGGGCGTTCGGCAACGGACGCGAAACGGAAACGTGAGGCGGGAGCGGCAGGCGGGTTGGGGTGGTGCGGGCCACGGGCACCGGGTATGCGGAACCGCTCCTCGAACTCGGGCCACTCCATGCAGAGGATATCGCTCGCGTTCCTTGTGCTGACCCTTCCCGCCGGCGGCTGTTCGGCGCTCGTCGCAAACAGTGGAGAAAGGCCCGACGCACTCACGCACCCGCGCATTCG
>DASWYH010000153.1:0-4160 GCA_036405095.1 Gemmata sp.
AGAGGCCGGGAAGTTCTGGTTCGAGGTGCTCGAAGCGAGAGCCGCATTCGACCGCGAGGCGCGCCGCGGGTGAGCGCGCCCCCTCACGACCCGTTTACGAGGACCTGCCATGAGTGACGCAACCCCGGCCCCGCCCGAGCAGTGGGCGATCGTCGAGCTGATGGGCCACGCCCGGTTCGCCGGGCGCCTGTCCGAGGTCGAGATGGTCGGCGCGAAGCTGGGCCGGCTCGACATCCCGACCCCCGACGGCGGGTTCGCGACCAAGCTGTTCGGGGGCGGCTCGGTGTACGCGGTGAGCTTCGTGGACGAGGCCGCGGCCCGGGCCGTGGCCGCCCGGTCCCAGGTGCCGCCGGTCCACGCGTGGGAGCTCCCCAAGGCGCTCCCGCCGGCGGCCCCGGTCGCCACCGCCCCGGCGGGCCGCCGGCAGCCGGGCGAGTACGACGAGCCGCCGCTCCGGGACGAGGGCGACGGCGACGACTTCTTCCCGGGGCTCTGACCCGCCCCCGATCTGCTCGCGCCCTTCCGGTCCACCGTCCGAGGCCCGCCCGTGTCGCACGACCCGAACCCGCTCCTGGCCGCCGCCCTCGAGTACGCCCGGCGCGGGTGGCGGGTGGTCCCGCTGCACGCGTGCGCCCCCGACGACCGCCGCACCGACGGCGCGCTGGGGTGCTCGTGCGGCCGGGCCGACTGCACGAGCCAGGGGAAGCACCCGCGGGCGAACGCGTGGCAGAAGGAGGCCACGGCCGACCCCGAACAGGTGGGGCGCTGGTGGGCGAAGTGGCCGGACGCGAACGTCGGGGTGGCGCTCGGGCCGGAGTCGGGGATCGTCGCGATCGACGTGGACACCCGGGCCGGGGAGCAGCTCGTCAAGGAGCTCGCCGGCGGGACGGTCGAGCGCACCGCGCTGTACCGCACGGGCAAGGGGCACCGGCTCCTGTTCGCGGTCCCGCCCGGGCTCCCCGCGCCCCCGGTGACCCGGGTGGTGCAGCTCGGCGGGTCCGAGGCGGTGCGGTTCCAGTCGACCGGCGGGCAGTGCGTGATGCCGCCCTCGCTGCACCCGGGTGGGACCTTCTACGCCTGGGTCGAGGGCCGGGACCCCGGGACCTGCCCGCCGGCCCCGATGCCCGAGTGGCTGGTCGCCGAGATGTGCCGCCCCACGGCCCCCGAGTGGAGCGACCCGGGGGCGCGTGATGCGTTCACCGAGGGCAAGGACTTCAACCGGGACGCGGACTGGTTCCGGGACGTGCTGGAGCCCGCGGGGTTCGCGCCCGCGGGCCAGGTGGCCGGGGTGATGCGGTTCACCCGGCCGGGCAAGGCGAGCGGGATCTCGGTGACCGTGGGGCACTACCGGGCCCGCGACGGGTCCCCGGCCCTGTACGTGTTCAGCGGGTCGATCCCCGGGCTCGACGCGGGCAAGTGCTACGACAAGTTCGGCGCGTACGCCAAGCTCTTCCACCGCGGGGACTTCGCCGCGGCCGGGGCCGCGCTCGTCGCGAAGGGGTACGGGCGCCCGCACCGGCCGGCGCCCGCGGCCGTGTCCCCGGCGGGAGCGACCGCGCCCGAGCGGCCGGCCGAGCCCCTTTGGAAGCGGAAGCCCGGGGCGGTGGCCCCCGAGGGGATCACCGCGGCCGAACTGCTCGCGCTCACCTTCGAGCCGCCCAAGTTCCTGATCGCGAACCTGCTCGCGGACGGGCTCACCGTACTCGGGGGCAAGCCCAAGCACGGGAAGTCGTGGCTCGCGCTGTTGCTCGGGTGGGCGGTCGCGGCCGGGGAGCCCCTGGACGGGCGCCCGGCGACCCAGGGCGAGGTGCTGTACCTGGCCCTCGAGGACACCCGGCGCCGGCTCCAGGGGCGGATCGCGAAGCTCCGGGACGCGCTCCGGTGGCCGGTCCCCGAGACGCTCCAGCTCCAGACCCAGTGGCCCCGGGCCACCGAGGGCGGGCTGTACCACATCGCGGAATGGGCCGAGCGGTTCAAGGACCGCCCCAAGCTGGTGATCGTGGACACCCTGGCCAAGTTCCGCACGCCCCCGAAGGGCAACGCGAACAGCTACAGCGACGACTACGAGGCGATCGGGGGGCTGAAGCAGCTGCTCGACCACTACGGCATGTCGGGCCTGTGCCTGCACCACACGCGGAAGCTCCGGAGCGACGACCCGTTCGACGAGATCAGCGGCACCCTGGCCATCACCGGGGCGGCCGACTCGATCTGGATGCTCGACACGCAGAAGAAGGGCGCAGAGGCGCGCCTGTACGTGACCGGCCGGGACCTGGCCGACGCCACCGTCCCGATCCAGTTCCAGCAGGACAGCGGGCGGTGGATCGTCGGCGACAGCGCGGACGGCATCGACACCACCGGCCGCGGGGAGCCGGGGAAGGCCGGCTCGGCCACCAAGGTCGAGCAGTGCGCGGCTTGGCTCCGGGACTTCCTGCGCGTGTACGCCCACCCGTCCAAGGAGATCGAGGCGGCGGCAAAGGCCGCCGGGTACGCGTTCTCCGCGCTCCGCGACGCGAAGGCGGCCCTCGGCAAGCAGGGCACCGGCGAGATCGAGAACCACAAGTTCGGCGACCGGGAGTGGTGGAGCGGGCTCGGCCCCCGGTACGGCTGGAAGTACCGGCCCGGGTCCCGGCCGAATTGGCAGGAAGGTTCCGTCAGTTCCGAGAGTTCGCCGGAGCGCTGAAAAACCAAGCGTTTCCGGCCGGTCGCTCGGGGCGAGAGTTCCCGAGAGCTCGCCGGAACGTTCCGAACCCTCCGGCCCGAGAGCTCCCGCCCGAGAGTTTGAAACCCAGCGAAAACAAGGCCGCGGCCGAACTCTCCGAAGGTTCGGCCGCAACCACAGAGCCACTCATGCCGACGACCTACACGATCGCCGACGCCGAGGTGCGGGAGCTGCTCGCGGACGTCATGGACCGGTGGCACCCGGACCTCCGCGACGCGGGCGTGCGGATCGCGTGCCTGTTCGCCTCGAACCCGAGCGGCCCGGCCATCAAGCACGCGGGGTACGCGGCGCTCGCCTGTGTCCGGGTGGTGGCGCTCAAGGACCGGGTGACGAAGAGCCACGACGCCGAGGTGCTGATCGACGAGCGGGCCTGGGCCGGCCTCCGGTACGGGCAGAAGGTCGCGACCCTCGACCACGAGCTGTCGCACCTGCAGCTGAAGAACTTCTGGCGCCGGCCGGTGCTCGACCGGGACAACCGGCCGACCGGGCAGGAGGAGACCGGCTGGGAGTCGGACGACCTGGGGCGCCCGAAGCTCAAGCTGGTGCCGGGCGACTTCTCCGCGGGCGACGGGTTCCGGGCGGTCATCGCGCGGCACGGGGCCGACGCGATCGAGTTCCGCAACCTGGCCGAGTGCCAGCGCGAGGCCGAGGCGGCGCTCCGGGCCGGCGAGCGCGCCCGCGAGGAACAGCCCGGCGGGGGCCTGTGATGAGCGGCCCCGCGCCGAACACCTGCCGCTCGTGCCGCCGGCCCCGGGACGCGAAGCTCCGGTGCTGGGCGTGCGGCGCCCGGCCGTGCGTGAGCTGCGGGGCCGACACCGGCTCGGTGCTCGTCGCCCGGTGCATCACGTGCGGGAACCAGCTCCCCGACGAGGCCGACCCGTGGGCACCCTGTTCGCCGTCCACGTGCTCTGGCACCGCCCCGACCGGCGGCACAAGTGGCGGGTCGTCGGCCGGGCCCACACCGGACCCGTTGCCCTGGAGCTGATGGACACGAGCGGGCGGCACAACGGGGACTGGATGCTGACCGAGGGCGAGAAGGATCCGAACGACCGCGAACCGGAGCCGCCCGATGATGCTGTTCAAGGTCCACGCGCGGACCGAGCCGCGCGACGACGCGATGGTGATTGAGGCCGCGGACGGGCTGGCCGCGGCGCGGGTGTACGCGGCCCTCTTGATGCGCCGCGACGCCGAGCAGCTCGGCGCGTTCGCCTTCCCGACCGATTACCGCCTGCTGGTGCGCGTGCCCGGCGGCGGGTCCGTCGAGTACACGGCACTGGTCGATCTCGACGCCGACTCCGGCACGTGGGTCGCCATTGTGCGGCGGCCCGGCTGACCGCGAACCGAAGGAGCCCGACCGTGGCGACGAAGAAGCCGAAGCCCGCGCCCGAACCCGCCGCCCCCGCCGGGGTGCGGGCGCCCGCACCGCCCGCGCGCCCCCTCG
>DASWYH010000154.1:0-15540 GCA_036405095.1 Gemmata sp.
GCTCCTGAAGTGGTACGGCCCGCAGGACGCCGAGTTCCAAAAGCTCCAGAAGGCCGAGCGCGACCACTTCGCAACCGCCCCGAAACCGAATCGGGTCAAGGCGCTCGTGGCGAGCGAGGGGCTGCCCGCGATCAAGCTGCACACGCAGGCCGAAGCCGAGTTCCTGAAGGAAACGCACTTCCTGCGCCGGGGCGACCCGGGGCAGAAGACCGGCGTGGCACACGTTTCGTTCCTGCAAACGCTGATGCCGGGCGCGGAGGCGCACACGAAATGGCTGAAGCCGGCCCCGGCGAACGCGCGGCTCAGCTACCGACGCAGCGCGTTCGCCGACTGGCTCACGGACACCGAGACCGGCGCCGGGCACCTGGTCGCGCGCGTGATCGTCAACCGGTTGTGGGCCGAACACTTCGGCCGGGGGCTCGTCGCCACCGTGAGCGACTTCGGGACGCGCGGCGACGCCCCCAGCCACCCCGAGTTGCTCGATTACCTGGCGGCCGAGCTGATCCGCGGCGGCTGGAAGCTGAAGCCGATTCACCGGCTGATCGTGACCAGCGCGGCGTACCAGCAGAGTTCCGCCCGCGACGAAGCGAAGGTGAAGCTCGATCCCGAAAACAAGCTCGTGTGGCGCCAGCCGGTGCGCCGGCTCCAGGCCGAAGTGATCCGCGACAGCATCCTGGCCGCGGGCGGGCGGCTCAACACTACGATGTACGGCCCGGGCACGCTCTCCGAAGAGAGCCCGCGGCGCAGCATTTACTTTACGATGAAGCGGAGCAAGCTGATCCCGTCGCTGGTGGTGTTCGACGCGCCCGATGGCACCACGGGCGTGGGCGACCGATCGAGTACGACGGTCGCGCCGCAATCGCTTCACCTGATGAACAACCCGTACGTGCGCGCCGCCGCTTACGGCCTCGCGAAACGCGCCTCCACCGACGGCAAGGCCACCGACACCGACACCGTGACCCGCGCGTACCAGATCGCCCTGTGCCGCGCCCCAACGAAAGACGAACTCGCCGACGCGCTCGCGTTCCTGAAGGGCGCCACGGTTACCGACCGCGAAGCGAGGCTCGCGGACCTGTGCCAGGTGCTGTTCTGCCTGAACGAGTTCCTCTACACGGATTGACCCGTTGAGCGCCCCGGCAGCCGAGTTCGACGGCCCCTGGAAAGAGGCGCTGGACCTCTATTTCCGGCCGTTCGTTGAGCTGTTTTTTCCCGAGATCGGGCACGAGATTGACTGGACACAGCCGGTCGAGTTCCAGGACAAGGAACTCCAGCAACTCGTGCCGGACGCGGTGACCGGGCGCGGGACCGTTGACAAGCTCGCAAAGGTGATCACACGAGGGAAACAAGAGGAGTGGGTGTTCGTTCACATTGAGGTGCAGAGCCAGCACGACGCGGACCTCGCTCGGCGCATGTACCAATACAACCACCGGCTTGAGGACCGGTACGGACTGATGCCGGTGAGCGTGGCGGTTCTGGGCGACCTCAGCCGCTCGTGGCGCCCGGCCGAGTTCCGCGCCGGGCGCTGGGGGTGTGAGGTGCGGTTCACGTTTCCGGTGGGGAAGGTGGCCGACTGGCGGAACCGCGAAGCGGAACTGGAAAGCTCACCGAACCCGTTCGCCCCGTTCGTGCTGGCGCACTTGAAGACGATCGAAACAGACGGCTCCCCGGAGGACCGGTTAGCATGGAAGCTGAGGGTGGTGAAGCACCTGTACGACCGTGGGATGGGAGCCGCGGAAATCCTCCGGGCGTTTCGGCTCGTCGACTGGATGATGACGCTCCCAACGATACAAGCGGAAGAGTTCGATACCGAAATCGAAGCGTTTGAGAAGGAGAAACAGATGCCGATCATCACGCCGAGCGAGCAGCGCTGGATGGAGAAGGGCATTGCAAAGGGTGAAGCGCTGGGCATTGCGAAGGGTGAAGCGCTGGGCATTGCGAAGGGTGAAGCACGGGGCGAAGCACGGGGCGAAGCACAGGGCCGGTGCGACGGCATTCAACTCGGCCTCAAGTTGCGTTTCGGTGCCCCCGGCCTGGAACTGATGCCTCGTGTGCGCCAGCTCACCGATTTGGGTGCGATCGGCGCCTTCCTCAATGCGATCGAAACCGCCCCCGACCTCGACGCGCTCCGCGCGCTGCTCCCGCCCGAACCTCAAGTCTGAAGCACACCAAACGAGACACCTTATGCACACGCTCCCGCGCCTGTTTGCCTCGCCCGAAATGGGGTTCTCCTCCCGGCGCGAGTTCCTCGCCCGCGCCGGCGGCGGTCTGGGGCTCCTCGCGCTCGCTGATCTCTTGCGCGCCGAAGAAAAGGCCGAAGACCCGCTCGCGCCGAAGAAGGCGCACTTCGCGGGCAAGGCCAAATCCGTCATCTGGCTGTTCATGAACGGCGGTCCGTCCCAGGTGGACACCTGGGACTACAAGCCCGAACTCGAAAAGCGGGACGGTCAGGAGCTGAAGGGCTTCGACCCCAACACGGGGTTCTTCACCGGCCAGGTCGGGCCGCTGATGAAGTCGCCGTTCAAGTTCACAAAGCACGGGCAGTGCGGGAAACCGGTCAGCGCCATCTTCCCGCACATGGCCAAGCACGTTGACAAGATGGCGTTTATCCACTCGCTCTGGAGCGACTCGAACAACCACTCCCCCGCGCTGTTCAAGATGAACACCGGGTTCGCGCGGATGGGCTACCCGTGTGTCGGGTCGTGGGTCACCTACGGGCTCGGGAGCGAGAGCCGCAGCCTCCCCGCGTTCTGCGTCATGTACGACACGCTGGGCCGCGGCATCCCGAAAGGGCACTCCCTGAACTGGGGCGCCGGGTTCTTGCCGACCGTCTACCAGGGCACCGCGTTCAAGCCCCAAGGCGAACCGATCGACAACCTGTCGCGCCCCAAAGACATCACCGCGGCGCGCCAGCGGAGCCAGCTCGACCTGCTCGCCAAACTTAACCAGAAGGGGGCCGAGCTGCACCCCGGTGAACCCGACTGGACCGCCCGCGTCGAGAGTTACGAACTCGCGTACCGGATGCAGATGGCCGCGCCCGAGGTGCTCGACCTGTCAAAAGAAACCGCCGAAACGAAGAAGATGTACGGGCTCGACAACCCGAAGGCGACGCACTTCGCGAAGCAGTGCCTCACGGCCCGGCGGCTGGTGGAGAAGGGCGTCCGATTCGTGCAAATCTACTCCGGCGGAATGGAAAACGATCTGTCGTGGGACGGGCACAACAACATCGCGAAGAACCACGGCGGGTTCGCTCAGGAAACCGACCAGCCCATCGCAGCGCTGCTCGAAGACCTTCAGCGCAAGGGCCTACTCGAAAGCACGCTCGTGATCTGGGGCGGAGAGTTCGGGCGCCTGCCCATTGTGCAGAAGGGGAACGCGGGCCGCGACCACAACCCGCACGCGATCACCTACTGGCTCGCCGGCGGCGGGGTGAAAGGGGGAACCAGCTACGGGGCGTCGGACGAGGTCGGCTTCAAAGCCACGGAGAACCGTGTCAGCATCAACGACTTCCACGCCACCGTGCTGCACCTGATGGGGCTCGACCACAAGAAGTTGACGTACCGCTACAACGGCCGCGACTTCCGGCTCACCGACGTGGCCGGCACCGTGGTGAAGGACGTTCTGGCTTAAGGAACACCGAAAGAGCGCATCGAATCACGAAGGCACAAAGGCAGCGAAAATCAGGACTTCAGGTCTCCCTTTGTGCCCGCTGTGTCTTCGGGGTTAACGGTTTAGGCTGGCGGCCCTCGGAGCCGGAGGGGCTAATGCGCCCCTCCGATTTTCTTGCTGTTGAGTGCCTTTTCCGTCGGCTCGCGGATGTCCCACACCAGCCCGACGGCACCGAGCGCGCGGATGATGTAGTAGCTCATGTCGATCTCCCACCACTTGAACCCCTGCCGGGCGCAGCTCTGGTAGTGGTGGTGGTTGTTGTGCCACCCCTCGCCCATCGTCAGGATCGCGGCCCACCAGCAGTTCTTGCTCTGGTCGGTGGTCTCGTAGCGGCGGGTGCCGAACAGGTGGCACGCCGAGTTCACCAGGAACGTGGCGTGGTACAGCAGCACCGTGCCGACCAAGAAGCTCCACACCACCCCGCTCCAACCCGCCAGGGCGTAGCACAGCACCGCGAGCGACAGGCCCGGCACCCACGTGAAGAACGTGTCCAGAACGCGAAGTTCGGGATACCGGGCGAAGTCCTTGAGTTCCGGCGCGACGCGGAACCGGCCCGAAATCACCCAGCCCACGTGCGCCCACCACACGGTGCGCACGATCGGCGAGTGCGGATCGTCTTCCTGGTCCGAATATTTGTGGTGGTGTCGGTGATGCCCGGCCCACCACAGCGGCCCTTTCTGCATCGCCGCGCAACCGAGCCACGCGAGCACGAACTGAAACGGGCGCGAGGTCTTGTACGTGCGGTGCGCGAAGTACCGGTGGTAGACCCCCGTGATGCCGAACATCCGCGCCACGTAGAACAGCAGCCCCAACCCCGCGGCCTCCCACGTAAACGGCACAAAAAACGGTGCAGTGAACGCGGCCACGTGCAACAGGATGAACGGAACCGCCCGCAGCCGGGCGTACCAGCCGACCTCCGGTTTCGGGAGCTTCAGCGCGGGCAACTGCGGGAGTTCGGGAACCGGGATCGTGGGCATCACGCCCGAGTTCGGTGCGGTGGCGGGAATAGCGGCGGCTCCGTGGATGTCTCAGGCGACGGCAAACTCAGCCCGGCCGGTGCGGCGGTGCCCGGAGTAAAATAGGACTCCCAGATCGCGAATGCTCGCACGAAATCGGGATTCGTGCAAGTCCCAACGCGCACGTATCATGGTGAATACAGGGCCACACCGCGGCGCCAATTTCACGAGTTCCTCATGATCCATTTTGAAGGCAGTAAGCACATCGCGCGGCCCGTGACCGAGGTCGCGGCCAAGTTGTCCGACGCCGGATTCCTCGCGAACAGCGTGCCGGATGCGCAGGTGTCTGAAGCGACCCCGGACAAGGCGACCGGGAAGATCCATCCGAAACTGTCGTTCCTCACGGGCAGCCTGACGCTCCACGCGGAGGTGACCGCGCGCGAACCGGGCAAGTCCGTCGCCTACCGGATCGACACGAGAACGATGGGGGCCGGTAGCACCGTCGAAACGAAGCTGGCGTTCGAGGAAGCCGCCGGCGGCACGCAGATCCACTGGGCCGGTGACATCGTGGCCGTCACCGGGTTGCTGAAGATGGTACCGAAGGGCTTACTCGAAGGCACCGCGAAGAAGGTGATCGAGGACGTGTGGGCCGCGGTCGAGGCGCATTTAGTCGCCCAGGGGCAGTAACACACGGGCTCAATCCGCACCCGGCTCTACATGGTTCGGCCGCCGTCCACGACCAGCACCTGCCCGGTTGTGAGCGTGGTGCCGGTGGCGAGGTACACGACCGCGTCAGCGATGTCGTCCGGGTCGGCCGCCCGGCCGAGCGGGGCCTGTTCGAGGAACTTCGCGATGTGCGCCTCGCGCCCTTCGAGCCACCGCGTCCGGATCGGGCCGGGCGCCACGGCGTTCACCCGCACGTCGGGGCCGAACGCGCGCGCGAGGGACTGCGTCATGCAGTTCAACGCCGCCTTGCTCGCGCAATAGGGGATCGAACTCCCCTGTCCGGTGAGCCCCGCGACGCTGGTCACGTTCACCACGTTGCCCTTGCTCGCTTTCAGGAGCGGCATCGCGGCGCGGATGCAATAGAACGTGCCCATCACGTTCACGTTGAAGATGTCGTGCCACACCTGGTCCGTGAGGGCGTCGAGGTCCGTGTGCGGAACGAAGTGCGTGGTGCCCGCGTTGTTGACCACCACGTCGAGCCGGTCGAACGTGGCCGCGGTCGCGGCGACCATCTCCGTGACCTGGTTGGCGTTCGCCACGTCGGCCTTGCACAACAGGGCCGGGGCGCCGGCGGCCTCGACGAGCGCGAGCGTCTCGTGCGCGTCGGCTTCGGACCGCGAGTAGTTGATAACGACCGCGTACCCGAGCTTCGCGAAGCGCACGGCGCAGGCCCGCCCGACACCCGTGGCGCTACCGGTGACGAGAGCGACCTTGCGTGAATCCGACATGCCGAAACTCCCGTGCGCGAACCGGCAAAGGTGACTCGCCCCGCAGCGAATACCCGAGCGGAGCTTGACGCTAGTTTCCGCGAGGACCGGCATTCGACAAGGCCCGTAGTGGAGGGCGGAACGTGGAACCACTTCCCGAGAAGCCGACCGGGTGCGAGATCACCGAAGCAACCGACGCAGGCGGGGTGACGCTGAGCTGGCCCGCGCACAAGGCCGGCACCCGTTACGACCGGTTCGCAACCGCGGGGTTCCTCTTGTTCTGGCTGACTTTCTGGACGTTGGGCGGGGTCACGGCCGTCGCGACCCTGGTGAACGGGCGCCGAACTGCGTTCGAGAATGCGTTCCTGGTCGTCTGGCTCGTCGGGTGGGCGTTCGGCGAGTGGTTCGTGATTCTGGCGCTGCGGGACATGTTCCGGTCTCCGACGTCGGAGTCCGTGCGCCTGGAAGCGGACGCGCTGAAATACGATCCGGGGCGCGGGCCGAGCGAACTCCGCAGTTGCGCCGAACTGCCGGACGGAACGGTGACACCGGTTCACCCCGCGCCCGCCACCCGAGCACCCAAACTTGCGATCCAGGGCTTCGGGATCGATCGCGTTAACAACCGCCCGCGGCTGTATTTCGACACCGAGGGCCGGCGGGTGGAGATCGGCGGGTGTCTGACCGAGTCCGAACGGGTGTGGCTGTTCGCGGTGCTACAACGGTGGCTCGGGAAACCGCGTCCCACGCCCCCGTGGTCGCGGGCGGCCCTAAAAAACCAGGAAGGCACACGAACGTGATCGGCCCCGAACTGACCACCGCCCTGCTGTTCGTTGCGGTCGCCGGGGTGGCCCTGCTGTTCGCGCGCGACTGGTCCGTCCGGGTCGCGGGCGCCTTCTTGGTCCTCCCGCGGATGCTCGCGGCGCCGCTCACCGACGGCGAAGTCATCATCTTCGGGTGCGGGTTCGTTGCCGCCGCGTCCCGCGTCGTTTACGGGTGGACCTACGCCCCATCCGACCCATTCGAAGAGGCGAACGACGAAAGCGACCCGCCCGACGCCGACGACACGTCCGAACCCGCGCCGTGCGCGGCGTGCCGCGCACAGATCCCCGCGGGCGAAAGCACGTGCCCGCAGTGCGGTTGGACGTACGCGCCCTCCGATCGGAACACAACGTGACGGTTCTCCGCTATCTCCCCAACGTGCTCTCCATCGCGCGCATTGTGCTGGGTCTGGTCTTTCCACTCGTGCCTTCCGAGTGGCGCCTGGGAGTCATCATCGCAGCGGCGCTCTCGGACCTGTTCGACGGCTTCACCGCGCGCCTCCTTCGTGCCGAATCGAACGCGGGCCGGTTGCTCGACCCCGTCGCGGACAAGGTGTTCGTGTTGGTGCTCGCCGGGACGCTGATCGCGGAGGGCGCGCTGCACCCGCTTTGGGCCGTGGGGCTCGCGACCCGCGACATTACCGTTCTCATCGGCCTCGGGTACGTAATCGCAAAGCGACAATGGGCGCGGGGCCGGAAGTTGCGCCCGTCGTTCGTCGGGAAAGTGACAACCGCGGCCCAATTCGTGTTGCTCGTCGTGTTGGTGGTCTGGGGAACGGCCCCGGTGTGGCTGCTCGCCCCAGTTACGCTCCTGAGCGCCGGGGCCGCATGGGACTACGCACAAACGTTCCTGGGGCGAACTTCTAATTGAGCCCGAGACCGGTTCGCCAATGCGATTTTGACCTCGGCAACGGACGGGCGCTCGGGACTGGCAACGAATTTCCGTCCGCCGCGCACGAACTGACCACGGCGGTTCGCCCCGGTGTTGCGGGTGCCGAGTTCTGTTGGCACGGGCGCCCCACCGCGAAAGTCTGGGGGACGCACCTCGGTTCACAAGCTGCTCCAGCCGAAATCGCCAAACGGTCGGACACGACGGCACGCATCAGATGTGCGCAGCAGTGGGGCTTCGGCGCCCTTCTTGGCGACCACCTTCTTCCACTCGTGGAGCCGGTTCTCAGTCACCCCCAGCCGTCGCGTGACCTCGGCGACGGAGAGCTCCGGCTCGGTAATCATCTTGACGGCCAAGAGCTTGAACTCCGCCGTATAGACCTTGCGCTTACCAGCCATCGGTGTAGCTCCTCTGTTCTCAGCGTTTACACCGCTTTCCGGCTGTCCACCATTCGTGGGGAACTTCGCCCGCACAGTGTGGCAAGTCGCTCCACCGCCGGTGAGAGCCGGTGGGCGGTCAACCCGACACGCTCGTCCCACGGGCAGGAACCGGTGGCGCAGCCCCCGCAGTAGTAGGCCCGGTTGCAGGTCGCCGGCCCGCCGAGCGTCTCGACCGTCTTTTCACGGTACCCGTGGAACGAGGCCCGTTCCCCGCAGTGGGGGCAGTCGATGGCGGACGTGGCGTACCCACTTTTTGGGGGAGGTGTTCCGCAGAGGCATCCGCGACGACGCCGAGCGCCTGGTCACGGAGTGCGAATTCGGTGTCGCCGAACAGCGTTGCGTCGGTGGTTGCAACGAGTTTGCGGGCCATCTCCAGGATCGGGCCTGAATCCGCGCGGCCGATACTTGCGCCTTCGCTTCGAGTTCGGGCGACAGCAGCTCGGACATGGGGACCTCCTCCCGGAGTAAATGCCCAACGTCGCTCAAAACCACACGGAACTGAACCCATTTCCCACCAACTTCCGCGATGCCTACCCCCACGATTCCGGCTTCCGCGTCGCGGTTGACACCGGTCCGGCGGAGGTGGTACAACCTCCCGCCCGGCGCACCGAAGGATTAGCCCCGAACGCAGGAAGCGCTCATGTCGCAGGTGCGTACCGCACCGCTTGAAACCCGCGCGACGCGCCCGGCCCAACCGGACGTGTCCGTGTGTATTGCCAACTGGAACTGCGCCGGGTTGCTCCGGCGCTGTCTCCAATCGCTGCTCGATCAGAACCAGGGGGTCGAGTTCGAGGTGATCGTGGCGGACAACGGTTCGACCGACGGCGCCGCGGACATGGTCGCGTCCGAGTTCCCGGGCGTGGTGCTCATCCGGAACCCGGACAACCGCGGGTTCGCGCGGGCCAGCAACCAGGCCGCGGCGGTTGCCAACGGCCGGTTCCTGTTCTTCCTGAACAACGACACACTGGTCCCCGAAAACACCCTCCGCCAGTTCCTCGACCTCGCGGAAGCGAACCCCGCGGTGGGCATGTTCGGCCCGCGCCTGCGGGGCGCCGATGGCGCGTTCCAGATCTCGTACCGGCGGCGCCCCACGCTCGGCGCGCTGCTGCACCGGATCGGCCTGATCCGCTGGACGGGCCTGTTCCGCACCGCGTACTACGAGTACCGGCGCGACACCTTCGACCCGACCCGGGCGCGCGAGGTGGAAGCGCTGATGGGCGCGGCGGTGTTCCTCTCGCGGGCCATGTTCGACCGCGCGGGGCGCTGGGACGAGGCCTACAGCTTCGGCGTCGAAGACATCGACCTGTCCACGCAAGTTCACCGGTACGGCCCGGTCCTGTTCGTCGCGCAGGTGGAGATCGTTCACTACGGCCGCGCCGCGGGCCGGACCAACATCCACTTCGCCGCGCCGAACGTCGCGATCGGCTACGTCCACTACTTCCGCAAGTGCGGAACCCGCCCGCTCGCGCTGTGGGCGTACAAGCTGCTCGTGACCCTCGACGCGCCGCTCCAGTTGTCGCAGAAGTTGCTCGAAGCGGGCTGGCGGCGCGCCACCGGGCAGCGCGCGAAGGCCCGGAAGAGCCTCGTCGCGGCCCGCGGGCTGTGGGCGTTCCTGCGGCACGAACTGGTCCGATTCTGGAAGGCGTGACATGCGCACCCGTGACCTCCTGCGCTTCATCCCCGGGCTCTCGAAGCTGACCCGCGCGCTGGACGCGCGCGAGCGCGAGAGCCGGCTCCTCACGGAAGAGTGCTGGCGCCTGGCCAACGAGAACCACCGGCTCCGGACACGGACCGGCGAGCCCCCGGCGAACCGCTCCGCACCGAGTGCCGAGCTGCCGCTCCCGCCCGAGGTGCTCCGGCTCATGGTTGCGGGGACCGACGACCCCGAGTGGTTCGTCACCGCGGGCCGGCGGGCGGCCGAATCACTCACGACGCTGCTCGCGCGCAACGGGATCGACATCGAACGGTGTGGGAGCGTTCTCGATTTCGGGTGCGGGTGCGGGCGCGTGATCCGGCACCTGCTCCATTTGCCCGCAGCGCTCCACGGGTGCGACTCGAACCCGATCGGCGTCGAATGGTGCGCGGGGCACCTGCCCGCCGGGCGGTTCGCGGTGAACGCGCTGGAGTCGCCCCTGCCCTACGACGCCGGGGCGTTCGACCTCGTGTACGCGTTCTCCGTGTTCACTCACCTGCCCCTGGAACTCCAGCGGCACGGGATGCGCGAGCTGCGGCGGGTGCTGAAGCCGGGCGGGGTGCTGGTCCTCTCCCTCCACGGCGGCGCGCTCCGCGGGAAGCTCACGCGGGCCGAGCGCGCCGACTACCGCGCGGGCCGCCTGGTCGTGCGCGGGGCCGACCTCGCCGGGACGAACCACTGCGCCACCTTCCACCCGCCCGAATTTGTGCGCACCGTTCTCGCGGACGGCTTCGAGGTGCTGGACCACGCCCGCGAGGGTGCGAAGGGCAACCCGCCGCAAGACGCATGGGTGCTGCGCCGGGCGGCGTAAGCACCGGTTCAATCCACGTCCCAAACGACAACCGCCGCCCGCCGCCGGCCGCGGCCCGGGTGCCGTCGGGTGCGAACGCGACGCACAGCGTCTTGTCGATTTGCCAGTCGAAGGTTCTGAGCGGGGCGCCCGCGACCGCGTCCCAGAGCCACACCAACCCGTCGTTACCGGTGGTCGCGACCGTCCGGCCGTCGGGGGCGAACGCGAGCCCCGTGTAATACTTCTTGCTCGGGTGATGGCGCACCACGTTTTGAGACGGGAACTCCCACAGCCAGAGGTTCCGCTGCCCGATGGCGGCGAGCCGGGTTCCGTCCGGCGCGAACGCGACACCGCTCCACGGTTCCGGCTCCGCGTACAAGCGGAACTGTTCGCGCCCGGTCGTTGCGTCGCACACCCGGATCGAGAAATCGTGTTCCCGTAAGTCCGGCGTTAGCGGGTGGGTGGGTGCAATTGATGCCCCGAAATCGCGTCCAGGGTAGCGGCGAAGAGCGTGTTCCCGTCGGGCGACAGGCACGCGCCCCCGACGACTTTCGGCCCCGGGATCAGTTCCGTCGTTTGACCGGTTGCGGTTGTCCAGCACACCGAACCGCCGCGCGGGTCGGCGTGAGACCATTCGAGCCGGTGCCCGTCGATCCAAAACAGAACCTGTGGTGCCCAGCCGAACGAACCGAGTTCGGCCGCGGTCCCGGTGGTGAGGTTCCAGAGCCGGACGGCACCGCCGTCGCTGCTCGCGGCGAGCGCGGTGCCGCTCGGTGAGAACGCGAGCGCGCGCACGCTCTTGGTTGATCCAAGAAGAACTCGCACGGTGCCTTCCTTAAGGGCTCCAGGCGCCGGGCGTGGTTCGGGCGCCCGCCTCCGGCACCCCTGCGTGGCCTTGGGCACCCCGGGTTGCGCTCTGCGTTGCCCGGTTTATTTACCGGACCGGGCGAGCAGCCGGATCGTCTTTTCGTCCCGCTGGCCGTCGAAGAGCGCATCGATCAACCGGTGGAACACCGAACCGCTGGGCGAAACGCACGCGAAGAGCGTGCCGCACGATTTGAGCTTCAGGTCGTCCGGGTCGCCGAAGATGTCGAACGCCGATTTGCCTTCAACACCGAGCGCCGCTTCGGCACATGCAACAAGGCGCGGCCCGAGCACGGGGTGGGCGAGGTAGGCCCCGGCCTCGGCGCGGCTCTTGATCGCGTACCGTTGCGCCATCGGGCTGAACCCGAGCCCGTCGAACTGCGGGAAGATGTACCACATCCAGTGCGTCACCTTGTCGCCGGCGCGGATCTCGGCCAGCGCGGTGTCGTAGTCCGACAGGCTGCCGCTGCCTTTCTGCGCTTCAACGAATCGGTTAAGGTCGTGCGGATCGTTCGCGTCTGGCATGTACTTCTCCCCGGATTCGAGGCGACCGCGGAAGCCCGCGTGCGGTCACTTTGCGCGCAGCTTCTCGGCGACCCACTTCGCCGCGCCCGCGCTCGGCACCGGCGCCGCGCCCGCGGCGCGGTTCCCGGCGTCCACGGTCCCTTCGTAAGCGACTGCGCGCGACTTACTCACCACGGGCACGAGCGCCCACACTTGGGTCGGCCCCGGAACGACCGCGTCGTGTGGTAAGTAGAGGTACGGCCCGGCGGTCAGCGTTTCTTTCGGCTCCAACCCACCGCGCGCGTAGACAACCGTAACGTTGTCCTCGAACAGCGCGGCCAAGAGAGCAAGGTTTGCGCCGCCGGGCTCGCTCACGGCCGGCAATTCGGCATCCAAAGGGACCGCGAGCCGCCCGCCCGCGGGGTTCACCTGCGCAAAGGAATCGCCCCACACCGCGAGCCGCTTACCATCAATCGAATCGCGCGCGTGCAACCAGCGAATCACGGTCCGCAGGTCGCGCAGTTGCGAGCCGAGAACCGGTTGCCCCAAGATCAGGTTCGTTTGCGAAACCGAGGTGCGCGCGCTGCCACGATCCGCGGAGGGGCCGGGGCGCGTCTCACCGGTGCCGCGAACGTCGGCCAAACACACCGCGACCCCGCTCTTGAGCAGCGCGGCGAGAGCGTCCCCGCGCTGCTTCAGGAACCCGCCTTTCCCGGCGCTCGCGACCATCACCACGACCGGCACTTTCCCCTTGGCGTCTTGGGGGGTGATGAGAAACAGCGGGACGGTGACGCCGGGATCGGTTTCGAGCGCGAAGCGGGAGAGGGTGCCGCCGGGAACCTCTTCGACCTTGAGTTCTGAAACCTTCGGGTCCGCGACCGGCTCGATGTTCCCGAGGCGCGCGGCCCACGCCTTTCGCGGGTCGGGTCCAACCGCGGCGGCGCGCTCGTGGGCGAGTGCGCGCACCACTTCGGCGAGGGTCTTGGGGCGCAGCTCGGCGCGGGCCTCGTCGGTCCAACACCGGAGGTCCGCGGACGGGCGGTTCTTACTGTATTCTTCGGGAACCGGCATCCCGAACCACAGTTTCAGCGCCGGGTAGATCATCTTGCGGTGAACCGCGCCGATGTGGTTGCAGTGTGTGTTCCCCGGCCCGCTCGCGCGCACGGTCCCGGCCCCGTGCGCGAACCGCAGCGCGTCCGCCGCGTCGTAAAAGCCGAATATCTTTTGCAGGCGCGGCCACGCCGGATCGCGCTTCGCGTCCCAGGCGAACTCGTGCGCGTGCAGCAGCTTGCGCGGTGCGATGCTCCCGACGATCACGAAATGCGCGAAGCCGTCGCGCGCCCCGTCGCGCAGACCACGGGTGCTTTCCCAATACCCGTCGCCGAACCACGGGAAATCGCGGTCCGGGTCGCCCAGCTCGCGCGACTCGGGTTGCCACCCGCCGAAGTTGAACGGCACCGCGCACGCGATGCGCGCGTCCAGGGCCGCGGTCACGCCCGCCGGGTCGCCGCCGCCCGCCACCGATCCCATCAGGATGATGCGCTTCGGGTCGGCGGTCGGCTGCTTCAGCAGCACATCGACCCCGCGCATCAAGTCCCACACCATCCAGCCCATCAGCGAATCGCCGATGGCGGAAAGTTGCAGGTTCGAGGTGTACCGGAAGTAGTAGTCCTGGCGCCCGGCGCGATACGGCTTCGGGTAGTCCTTTTCGGTGTTGAAGTCGTGCTGTCGGCGCTCGCCGTAGCCGAGTTGGTCGGGCACCAACACGGCCGCACCGGCGCGCGCCCAGGTCATGCCCATGTCTTGCAGTTCGCCGCCGGTTTTGCCGCCGTGGTGCGCGTGCGCGATGAGGAGGCCCGGCATCTTCTCCGGCGGCTGGGCGGGCAAATAGAGGTTCGCCGCGACCCACAACCCCGGCCGCGATTCGTACACGATGCTGTGAATGACGTACCCGTCGCCCGCGATCTTGCGCGTGACTACCACGCGCACGTCTTTGGGCGCCGGCGGGAACGCTCCAAGCGACGCCTTCAGTTTCGCGAGGCGAACGTCGCGGTACGTTTCCCACTGGTCCTTCGTGTTGACCGCGGCAAACGCCTTCGACTCCCGCAGGTTCGCGTCTTGGGTGCGCTTGTGGGCGTCCGCGCCCATCATTTCGGCGAGGTCTTTGGTGCGCGGGTCATCGGGACCGAACACGTCCGGCCGCACGTCCACGAAGTCCGCCGCAACGGAACCCAACGCGGCAACGACAACGAAACTCGGGGCGAACACGCGGGAGAGGTTCATCGGGCGCCCTTGCGGTGAAGAGGTGGGACGGGGTGAGAGCCCGATGCTACCCCGCTCCCGTGATGGACGCCAGGACTTTCGCGCACATGCGTTGTTCGGTCCCGCGCGCGGCGGTACACTGGCAGCGGGTTACTCGTCACGACACCGAGGGCGGAACATGACCTGGCGCACGGCCACGTTTGCGAGTGGGTTCTTCGTTCTCGGGCTGTTGCAGGTGGTGCTCGCGGCCGATCCGCCGAACCCGGTCGGGTTCCCCAAAAAGGGCGACCCGGGGGGCGGGGTCGGCGCGATCCGCATTTGGTACGACGACGGCTCGTGGCACCTCCGGTCCAGCACCGAGAACAGCGCCGGCCAGAAAGACAAGCTCATGGTGTTTTCCGGCTCCGTTCGTTGTGACGGCAAGCTGACCGTTGAAGGGAACCGGTTGGAGAAGGGGAAGGGCAAAACGGCCGACACGCTCACCCCACACGCGGACGGAAAGGGGTTCGATTTCCGGTTCGCGACCTACGGGGCGATCGACGAGGCGTCTTTTAAGGTCGCCGATAAGGGCAAGACGCTGACGTTCAAGTTGTTCATCGACGGCGAGAAGGCGCTCACGCACCGCATCATCATCGGAGCGGACGGTACGCACCCCGCGAAAAGCGAATTCACCCTCCCCGCTCAGCCAACAAAGTAACGTGTCAACAGCACGCCGTTCCGCCCGGGGCGGGTGCGCACCCGGCGACCCCGCACTTGTCCGGTGCGAGGCAGTCCGTGTGCTTGCGGCCGAGGTGGAACAGGACACCCATCGGCGTGATTTCGGCTGCTGCGACCGGGAACTGCGAAACCGCATCTCGCTCGTACTCCACTTCCACGGCCAGTTCGTCCGACCCGAGCAGCGGCGCGGCGATCTTCAGAATGCTGGCGAGCTTCGCGCCCGTGAGCCGGTGAGCGGTGTCCGTCGCGACCCACACCTGGAGCAAGCAGGTTATCGCGGAGCGCGTGGTCCCGCCGCAGTCGATGAAGTCTTTCTGCACGCGGCCCACTTCGGTGACGTGAAAATGGGCCGGTACGAAGTCCCCGTCGGGCAACATCAGGTGCAACGGCGCCTCCGGGCTGGCGAGCAGCGCGGCGCGAAACTCGGCGACGTTCATTCGCATCTCTCCTGGGATTTGGGTTTTCTGGTTCTCCGCCAATCTTGTGGAATCATACTGAACTGCCGTAT
>DASWYH010000155.1:0-7620 GCA_036405095.1 Gemmata sp.
CCAGATGTACCACGACGTGACCGAGGTCCGCACCGCCGACGACGCCGTGCTCACCATCAAGCTGATGATGTTCTTCGAGCTGCTCGACATCGACCGCATGCTCGAAGCGACCCACGACCCGATCGGCGACTTCGTGAACGCGGCCACGTCCGACGTGGTCGATTTCCTGGGGCACCGCACCTTCGAGGGCTTCAAGAAGGAAACCGGCAAGTTGAACGAACTCGAAACGTACCGCCAGCTCACCGCGCGGGCGGCGCAAAACGGTTACCGGGTCAACAAGGTGGTGTACCGCGGGTACGACGCGCCGCCCCGGCTCCAGACGATGCACGATCAGGCCATCGAAGCGCGCACGAAACTGCAACTCGAACGCGCCACCGAGCAGCAGGCCCAAGACCTCGAAGACTTCAAGCTGACGGCGCAGATGAACCGCTCGGCCCGCCGGCGCACCGAGCAGGCGATCGAAGTGGACACCGAGATCGACCTGACCCGCAAGCGCCAGGAGGCCGAGCGGCAGCAAAAAGAGGCCGAACGCACGGCGCAGCGCGAGCAGCGCCGCCGGGACGCCGAAACCGAACAGGAGATCCGGCGCCAGGCCGACGAGCGGCACCGCACGCACCTCGCGCTGCTCAAAGACATGGGTGTTGACCTCACCGCGCTGCTCACGCAGGGCCGCGCCGATCGCGTGATCGAGCTGCGCGGCGGAAAGGGCGTCAGCCCGCACTTGCACCTCGACAGCGCCGACGGCGACAACTCGTGACGGCGGCGTTACACGCCCTCGGCGATAATTGCGCGCACCCGGCGCCGAGGTGACCCGATGCGAACGCTCCTCCCCTTCTTGTTCCTCCCCCTGGTGAGTGCTACCGGCTCAAGTGAGCCGCCCGTAAAGGGGCCGCCGGGGGCGCCGAAGACCGTGAAGGTGGCCGCGGTGCAGTGCTCCTCGGACCTCGGCGCCACCGCCGCGAACACGAAGAAGCTCACCGCCCTCGTGAAAGAAGCCGCGAAGCACGGCGCGAAGGTCGTGGTTCTGCCGGAAACCGCGATCACGGGCTACCTGTCGCAAGACCTCAAGACGAACTGGCACGTCAAGGGAATGCCGATCGAGAAACAATTCGGAAGCAAAGACCCCAAGGGCTCCGCGGAGGAGGTGCCCGGCGCCTCGACCAAACACTTCTGCGCACTCGCGAAGGAACTGAACATCTACCTGACGGTTCCGCTACTCGAAGTCGATTTCACGAAGGGCAAGGACGCGCCGCGGTACTTCAACACGGTGTGCCTCGCGAACCCGAAGGGCGAGTTGGTGGCGCACTATCGCAAGTTGACCCCGTGGCCGTACCCCGAAAAATCGTGGGCCACGCCCGGCGACCGCGGGGCGCAAACTTACGACACCGAGTACGGGCGGGTGGGGCTCGGCATCTGCTTCGACATTCACACGGTTCTGGAGAAGTACGAGCCGCACAAGATCTGGTGCCTGTTGTATCCGATCGCCTGGGTGGACACCGAGCACCCGGCGGAGTGGATGTGGGAGCGGTTGCCCGCGCGGGTGAAACCGTTCAAGCACCACCTGATCGGCGCGAACTGGAGCGTGGACCAGAAGCAGGACTGGCGCGGGTACGGGTTCAGTGTGATCGTATCGAACGAGGGCAAGGTGGTGGCCGGGGCGAAGAGCCTTTACGGAAGTGAGATCGTGTACGCGGACCTGCCAACTGCGAAGTGACGGGTTCACTCCTCGTCGAGCGGTTCAACCTCGCCGATGATCCGGATGCCGAAGTTGGGCAGGTCGCGAAGGAACTGGATC
Source organism: Gemmata sp. (assembly GCA_036405095.1). Lineage (GTDB taxonomy): Bacteria > Planctomycetota > Planctomycetia > Gemmatales > Gemmataceae > Gemmata. The sequence continues at coordinate 1,796 of DASWYH010000155.1, forward strand.
AGTTCCCCTCGTGTGCTCGCGATCCGCTGTTCGCGCGGACAGCGCCGGCTACGAAGGCATCGATAGCAGCCTCAGCAACGCCTTACTCAATCGCGCGTAACTGCTTTTCAGGTGCGGCAGGCCAGTGTTTCGCGAACAGCGGCAACGCTCGTCGGGCGCAGCGGGCCGCAAACGCCACCCGCGCCCAGCGCGATAGCTTCGCGATGTCCTCAGCGGTGGGTAACTTGGCTTCCGACATTCTCCGAACCTTTCAAGCCGCAAGAGGCAGTTCGTACACGGGCGTTTCGGGTTGGTCCGCGGCGAACACCTTGACTGTGATGCCGCCCCCCTTCTGCGACGCGGCGAACAGGTAGTCGGCCACACGCTTGCAGGTTTCGACCGCGTCGGTCGGGTCCGGGGCGAGTACCAGCACCACTGTGCCGTTCTGCACGCCCGACCGCGTGCCGTCCACCCACACGCCCGCGCGGTCCAACAGGGATTCGAGTTCGTTCACTTTTCCAATGACGGCGTTGAGCTTTTGGAACATCCGCTCGCCATCGGCCCCACCAACCAGCGGCAAATGCAAGTGGGCTGTGGCGGTTGGGGGCATGAACTCGGGCGTCAGCACCACCGGGGGCAGGGCCGGCCCCTTGACACGAAGCCACTCGCTCGGCAGCGCATTTGATTTCGTGTCGGGGTGAGATCGACTGGCAGCAGGGCGGGGCCTTTCACACAGAGGCCCGTGATACTGTCGTTTCGTGTGTCCATCGCAGCACCTTGTAGCGTCAACCAAGAACGGTCAGTTGGGCCGGCGGGAAGAGTACCGCGTTTGGCAGTCCGGGTTCACGAAGCGATTGCCCGTCACACAAGACATAAACGAAATACGATTCATGTTCTGAAAACGCAAACAAATTATTTAACCATTGCCAGATCAAAACAGCGCACCCCGCAGTCGCAGCAAACGAAACCAACACCTTTGGCCCGGTGTAAACGGCCAACCCATGCTCTTCGCGAATCTGGAGGCGGAACTCACAGGTTGTTGCCGGCGCGCCGTCGAGCTGAGCGCAGAGCGAAAACAGGCGCGGGTGGTCCCGTTCCGCCGGGTTCGTCGGTCGCCGGATGGTGTGCAACGGGCAAACCAGCGCATAATGGCAGCCGGTCTGCGTCGGGGTCAATGCGAGCACAGAGGAGCGCCAGCCGCAATCTCGGGTTCGCGGTCACCATCGCCGAGCCTCTGGGGCCAGGTCCAACGCCTGTATCGTACCCCCGTGCGGCTCGCAGCACAAACGCGCCGTGAGTACAACACCCGGCATGAACACCACCGTTTTCGCGCTGCTCGCAATGGGCGCCGGGGCGTGCATCGCACTCCAGGCGTCGGCCAACGGGAACTTCCGCAAGAACCTCGGCGACAACCCGCTGGCCGCGATGTACCTCTCGATTTGTGGCACCATTCTGACGGCGACGTTCGCGGTTCTGCTCCTGCGCCCGACGATACCGAGCCTCGCCGCGGTGCGCGGAACCCCGTGGTGGAACTGGATCGGCGGGCCGCTCGGGGCGCTCATCGTGCTCGCCGGCGCGGCCCTCGCGCCCCGGCTCGGCGCGGCCCTCTTCATCGCGCTGGTGGTCGGCGGGCAGTTGCTCTGCTCGCTCGCGCTCGACCACTTCGGGCTGATGGGGCTGAACGAACAAGCACTCACGCCCGGGCGCGTGCTGGGCGCGGCGCTCGTTGTGGTCGGCGTGCTGTGCGTCAAGTACCTGTGACCGCTCTCGGCGCGGCCCTGCCCGCGACCGCGGTCACGGTTGCTTCTTCGGCGCGGCGTACTCCGTCAGATCGATCTCCCCCGGCTTGAGAGGGAGTTCGACGCGCTTCACCGGCACCACTTCGTAAACGGGATCGGCGCCGTATCGGTGGTAGGTCACCACGCGGTACCTCATGCGCTCGGCCTGGCTGAACGTGCCCTCGCGTACCCGCCCGCCGCGCAGGCCGCGAACACCTTCCGCAGGTCGTCCATCGGGCGGTTCGTGTTCCACTGGCCGGTGATCCTCGCGCGGCCCCGGTTCGCGCGCGCGGTGCTCCGCGCCGTGAGAACCGCAACCTGGTACAGCCAGGGGCCGAGCGGGGTATCGGGGGCGAGCTTCGCGGCCCGCCGGAGCAGCACCAGGAACACCACCTGGAACGCGTCCTCGGCGTCCTGCGCGTTCACGAGGGCACGACGGCACGCGCCCCAGACCACCGGCCCGCACCGGCGGACCAGTTCGGCGAACGCGGCCTCGTCCGCTTCGCTCAAAAAGCGGTCGAGCAGGTGTCGGTCGGCGACGGGCGGCGCGGCGTGCCCGCGGAGGGCGGTCAAAACCCGGTTCATGCCCCATAGTGTCCGGAAACCGCCCGGCGCGTGCAGAAAATCCGCCGGGCGCGCGTAAAACACCCTCCATGAACCCAATCGACAGCCTCTTCCAGCGGTTGCGCGCCGCGAAGCGCGCCGCGTTCATGCCGTTCCTCACCGCCGGCGACCCCGACATCGCGTTCACGCGCGAGTTGCTCCCGGCCGTTGCCGGCGCGGGCGCCGACCTCATGGAAATCGGGGTCCCGTTCTCCGACCCGATCGCCGACGGTCCGGTAATTCAGGCGTCGTACACGCGCGCCCTGAACCACAAGCTGAAGGTCGCGGACGTGTTCGCGGCCCTGCGCGACACCACCGCCCGCCCGGGCTGGAGCGCGCCCGTCGTCACGATGGCGTCGTACTCCCTCATGTTCAAGATGGGCACCGCCGCGTTCATGGAAGCCGCTCAGAAGGCCGGCGTGAGCGGGGCCGTCGTCCCCGACCTGCCCGTCGAAGAGGCCGAAGAGTTGTCGAAGCTCGCCCGGGACCGCGACTTCAAGCTGATCCTGCTCGTGACCCCGACCACCTCGCCCGAGCGCGCCGCGAAGGTCGTGAGGGCGTGTAGCGGGTTCGTGTACGTGGTAAGTGTGGTCGGCATTACCGGCGCGCGGGAGGCGCTGCCGACCGCCCTGCGCGAGCAACTCGCCCGGCTGCGCACGATGACCGACCTCCCGCTGTGTGTGGGGTTCGGTGTGAGCCGGCCCGAGCAGGTGCGCGACCTCGGGGAAATTGCCGACGGCGTCATCGTCGGCAGCGCGGTGGTAAAAAAGCTCGAAGCCGCCGGGGCGGACCGCGCGAAGGGGTTGGAAGAGGTCAAGCGGTTCGTCGCGGAGCTCCGCGCGGCGCTGGGATGAACTCGGTCGCCTGGGGCGGGCTAGCCGGCTCGTCGCACCCACCGGCGACACCAAACGCCTCCGAGCGGGCGACAAACAACAACTGCGAAACGCCCTAATGGATCGTGTCTCTGTGTGCTCTGGGCCTTTGTGGTCCGATGCGCTCTTCCGGTAACCCGTAACCGGCTTCTTGCTCCCGCGCTCCGGGTGCGGGTACACTTAACTCACCTCCGACTGCCGTCCCACCGTAACCCGGGTCCGCCATGTTTGATGTCGGGAGCTTCCGCGCGGCGCTGCACGGGCGCGTCTCGCGCCGTGCGTTCCTCACTGCCGCCACGGCGGCCCCGCTCGCGCTCGGGCTGAACACCGCGCGCGCAAAGGAGCACGCGAAGGCGAAATCCGTTATCGTGCTGTGGCTGTGGGGCGCGCCCAGTCACCTCGACACGTTCGACCCGAAACCGAACGCGCCCGCGGACATTCGCGGCCCGTTCGGGACCGTTCAGACGAAAACGACCGGGCTGCGGTTCACCGAATTGTTCCCCAAGATCGCGGCCCGCTCCGATCAGTTCGCGCTCGTCCGCTCGCACGTCAACTTTGACGGCGACCACCTCAAGGCCGGGTCCATCGGGCTCACCGGGGCGCTCGAAGGCAAGGACGCGGCGGCGCCGAACTTCGGCTCCGTGCTCGCCCGGCACCGCGGCGCCAAAGACCTGCCGTCCTTCGTTTCGATCGGCCGGGGGCACCCGCGCGATGTCGTGGGGCCGATGCGCGGGTACGGCGGCGGCAACTGGGGCCGGAGCTACGACCCGTTCCTCGTGGGCTGCACCGACACGGGCGAAACCGACACCCCCGCGCTCAAGCTGCTCGACGGCCTCTCGCCCGCGGCGCTCGACGACCGCAAGAAGCTCCTTGGCGCCCTTGATGCGCTCAACACGCGGGCCGACGCGCGCGACTTCGAGAAGTGGACCGCGACCGAGAAGCGGGCCTACGCGCTGCTCACCACGCCCGAAGCGCGCAAGGCCCTCGACCTCACCCAGGAGAAACCGGCCGCCCGCGAAGCTTACGGGCAAACCTCGTTCGGGCAGTCGTGCCTCCTCGCGCGCCGGCTCGCGCAGGCGGGCGTGCCGTACATTCAGGTGAACTGGAGCCAGTACGTCGAGGCGATGACCCCGAACTGCGACTTCGGGTGGGACACGCACATCTTCAACTTCGACCTCCTGCCCGACCGGCACGGGCCGATCTTCGACCGCGTGTACTCGGCCCTCCTCGACGACCTGAAACAGCGCGGGATGCTCGAAAGCACTCTGGTGCTGGCGATGGGCGAGTTCGGGCGCACCCCGCGGATCAACGGGCAGGCGAGCCGCGACCACTGGCCGCAGTGCTACTTCTCCCTGTGGGCCGGGTGCGGCGTGCGCGGCGGCGCCGTCATCGGCGACAGCGACAGGACCGCGAGCGCCCCACTCACGGAACCCGTCACGCCGGGAATGGTCGGGGCGACGGTCCTCGAACTCGCCGGCATGGATTCACAGGCCCGCGCGGAACTGCGCGTCCTCCCCGAAACGCGGGTCATTCATGAACTCTTCTGAACTGCGCCTCACCACCGACGGCACCCTGAAACAGGACCCGCTGTTCGTAACGGCCAATGAGGTCGTGTACACGGTTCTCGAATCGGCGGTGCAAACCCGCCTCGTGCGCCTGGCCCTCGACGAGCGGACCGCGACCAGGCTCCACCCGGCCGCGACCACTTCGGAGTTCGAGGCCACGTTCACCGCGGACGGGAGCGCGTACGCGTTCGTTCAGAGCAAGGGCAACCTGAACCTGAAACTCGTGATCCGGGACGCGCGCACCGGAAAGGACACCGTGTTCGATCCGGGCGGCGGGTTCGCGGGCGTGCGGCGCCCGAGCTTCCACCCGAAGGGCGAGCGCGTCTGCTTCGGAATCCCCGCGGCGACGGGGCAAGAGATTGCGTCGGTGAACCGCGACGGCAAAGACCGCAAGACGCTGACCACGGGCGGCATCAACAACTGGCCCGCCTACTCACCCGATGGCACGCGGATCGCTTTCTGTTCCAGCCGCGAGGGCACCCTGGCCCTCTTCGTGATGAACTCCGACGGCACCGGCGCGAAGCGCATAGGCAAACTCGACGGGATGCAACTGCGCCCCTGCTGGTCACCGGACGGGTCGCGGTTGGCGTTCACCTGGAACCACGGCGGCACGTATGCCATCTGCGCCATCGACCCGGACGGGAAGGGGCTGCGGCGTCTCACGGAGAGCGACGAGCGCAGCGATTACGCTGTGTGGCACCCGGACGGCAAATCGGTAGTGTTCGTCGGCGAACGAAACGGGAAGTTTGATTTGTACCGCACCAGGGTGACGTGAGCGCGGTCACCCCGCCCTCAACCGCTCACCCAACCTCTTCAAACCCTCTTCGACCGACACCCGCGGCTCGTAACCCAGGTCGCGCCGCGCGGCGCTGATGTCGTACCAGTGCGACGTGGACATCTGGCTCGCGACGAACCGGGTCATGGGCGGTTCGCCCGGCAAGCGCAGTACCCAGTACACGAACTCCAGCACCCGGCCCGCGAGCTTCGCTTTCCACGCGGAGATGCTCTTCGTGATCGGAGGGGCGCCG
>DASWYH010000156.1:0-1600 GCA_036405095.1 Gemmata sp.
TGCTGATGCGCTACGGCTATCTGGCCGCGGCAAAAGAGGTCATGCGCGTGCGGGGCGTCGAGCTGGGATCGGTGCGCTTGCCCCATGTGCCGCTGACACCCGAGCAGACGGCGAACCTGCGACGAGACCTTGAGGCGTTGGAGGTGTTTTGAGGGGTAGGGCGTGCGCGGTTGGCGCTCCTGTACCACCGAGAATGGGCATCCGACCCGGGTTCCGCTGTTTACCAGCGCTCTGGTGTGAGCTATAGTTTACAGTTAACACGGGTCTCTTGCCCGGCCCGTTCTCATAGGATTCCGGTGTGAAGGCGATCATCAGCGACATTCACGGCAACATGGAAGCCCTCCAGGCCGTGCTCGCGGACATCAAAAGCCAGGGCATTCGCGAGATCTACTGTCTCGGCGACGTAGTCGGGTACGGCCCGAACCCGCGCGAGTGCATCGACCTCGTCATGGACTGCAAGCTCGTCCTTCTCGGGAACCACGACCAGGGCGCCATGTTCGACCCCGACGGGTTCAACCAGTCGGCCGAGCGCGCCATCTTCTGGACCCGCGGGCAACTGGAATCCCCGAGCGAACCGCGCCCGCTCCGCGAGAAGCGGTGGGAGTTCCTCTCGGAGCGGCCCCGCAGCCACCGCGAGAACGGTTACCTCTTCGTTCACGGCTCGGCCCGCAACCCGCTCAACGAGTACGTGTTCCCCGAGGACGTGTACAACCAGCGGAAGATGGAGCGCATCTTCGCCCTCGTGGACCGGTACTGCTTCCAGGGGCACACGCACGTCCCGGGCATCTTCACCGAGACCATGCAGTTCCTCAGCCCCGAGGAAGTGGAATTCGCCCACAAGCTCGACGGCCGCAAGACGCTGTGCAACGTCGGCTCCGTGGGGCAGCCCCGCGACGGCAACTGGCGCGCCTGCTACGTGGTGCTCGACAACGACGTGATCAAGTTCCGCCGGGTCGAGTACGAGTGGCAGAAGACCCGCGACAAGATTTACGACATCCCCGACCTCGACAACTTCCTCGGCGACCGACTCGGTGAAGGTCGCTAAAGCTTTCGCCCCGACCGACGAATCACATAGCAGCCCACGGACGCATCCGTCCGTGGGCTGTTCGGTTTCGTAAGATACCCGTCGCTCGGCCCCCGACTCACCAAGCCCGTACTCATGCGCAAGAACGTTTTCAACGTCGTCGTATTCGCGTTCCTCGCGGTGGGCCTGTTCTTCTTGTGGCAGTACGCCGAGAAGAACTGGCCGAAACCTGCGAAGAAAGAAGACCCCTCCGTGAAGCTCGCCGAAGAGCTTCAGAGGCGGGCCGAAGAAGAACAGAAGCGCGCCGAGAAACGGGAAGCGGACCGCCGGGCACTCGCGGCGGCGGGCGGCGGGCTGGCCGCCGGCACCGAGTTTCCCAAGCTGAGTTTGGCCGAGAAGAAGGCCCTCGCGGAGCGGACCGCAAACGCGGCCGCGAGCGGCGGGCTGGCCGTCGGGTTGGAGTTCCCCAAACCGACGCCCCCGCCCCTGCGCCTCGCGGGGCTGGACCCGGTGGTGCTCCATAACGCGGTCGTGGTGGGGCTCTTCGATACGGCGAACCGCCCCACTCTCGTCCTC
>DASWYH010000157.1:0-5443 GCA_036405095.1 Gemmata sp.
GCGAAAACGCGATCGACCGCATGCGCCCGATGTCCCAGGTGACCGTGCGCGCGACCTCCCAGGTCGTCGTGTCGTACAGCTTCACGGTGGCGTCGTTGCTGGTGGCCGCCAGGTAACGGCCCGACGGGTGGAACGCAATTCCGGTGAAGTGCTTGCGGCCGGTGTTCTTGATGTGCTGTTGCGGCGTAAGAGTGCTGCCCAAGGGGAAGACGTAAAGCGACCCAAGAACAGCTACCACGACCCGAACACCATCGGGCGCGAGTGCGAGCGAGGGCGCTTCGCGACCGTCAATTGACGCGACAGTAAGGGCGTCACCGGTCGAAACCGATCGGACAACCAACTGTGGCGAATAGGCCCAATTCCACTCAATAGTTAGGAACCGGCTGCCGTCCGGCAGAACGACCAGCGCGCAGCATCGATAGGGAGACAAGCCGTTATCGCCATCAGCAATGGTATCGACCTGAAAGCCCGCTCCGAACGCTCCCGCCCCCGACCACGTTCGACTCGCAAAACCGTCCCGAGACGGGCGCGAACCAGACGACCAGCAAAAGAGGACCGTTTTCCCATCGGGGGTTAGCGTGATGCGTGTGGGCTTTGTACCGGTCGGCTCGACGATGGTTCGCCCCGTGGCCGGGTGATGCGCCGCCAATCCGTTCTGAGTCGCGGCGCCAAAGAGCCAATCGCCGGCTCGCAGTTCCCCGAAACGATGAGCGGAGAACCCGGGAATCACCTTCGCCGAAACAGGAGCAGCGGTGGTGACATCCCAGAGGGCTCGGTGGGACTGGTGGTGGTGGCGCAGTTTTTTCGTCACGACCGTGAGCAACAACTGCGCTGCCCCGAAGAACGACACGCTCGTGATGTCGGCCTTCTTCGCCACGTTCAACACGATCACGGGTTCACCTCACTTGAAGGCGTGCTCCGCGGTCGGGAACGTCCCCTCGCGCACCTCGCGGCAGTACGCTTCCGTTGCGGCCTTCACCGCGGTGCCGAGGTCCGCGTACCGCTTCGCGAACTTCGGCTTGAAGTCGGGGTACAGCCCCATCATGTCGTGGAACACCAGCACCTGGCCGTCGCACGCGGCGCCCGCGCCGATCCCGATCGTCGGGATCGCCACCGCGCTCGTGAGCTTCGCCCCCAGCTCCGCCGGGACGCTCTCGACCACCACCGCGAACGCCCCGGCGGCCTCGACCGCGCGCGCGTCGGCCAGGAGCTGCTCCGCGTCGCGCTGCACCTTGAACCCGCCCATCTGGTGGACCGATTGCGGGGTCAGCCCGATGTGCCCCATGACCGGGATGCCCGCATCGGTACACGCGCGGATCGCGTCGCGCATGCGCACCCCGCCTTCGAGCTTCACCGCGTGCGCCCCGGCCTGCTTCATCAGCCGGCCCGCGCTCCGCACCGCCTGCTGCGCGCTCACCTGGTACGTCATGAACGGCAGGTCCGCGACCACGAGCGCCCGCCGGGCGCCGCGCACCACGCATTTCGTGTGGTAGATCATCTCCCCGAGGGTGACCGGGAGCGATGTCGGGTGCCCCTGCACCACCATGCCCACCGAATCGCCCACGAGGATACAATCGACGCCCGCTTCGTCGCAGAGCCGGGCGGAGGTGTAGTCGTAGGCCGTCACCACGGCGAGCTTGGCGCCGCGCGCTTTCGCGCCGCGGAACTCGGGGACCGTGATCGGCCGAGGCGGGAGAACGGCACTCATAAACGGACTCCTGAAGAACCTCTCCCCGTTCCCCTCCACTCAGGAGGGGGCGCCGAGTCGCAACCGAAACGAGAAACGTTCCAAAAAAGACAGCCCCGCGTCCCCTCCTATTTAGGTGCGGAGACGGGGACCGGTTCTTCGCCTTCTCGCCCTATTGTAAACGGCCCTGTTGTGCGCGGTCGGATTTCCTGCGCCCCGGCAACCGCTCCGGTACAATAGCGCGAGCCCGCGTGCGCGCGTCGTGGCCGGTGCGACCGCGCCGACCGCTCTCCCGTTCAAGCCAGAAAGCACAGATCCGCATGGCTCGCCGTTTCGTCGAACAGCTCCGCGACGGGGACAACCTCGAAGACGTCTACCTTGTGACGGACAAGCAGCTCCGCGCGAACCGGAACGGCAACCCGTTCCTCCTTTTGGAACTGCGGGACCGCACCGGGGGCATCCAGGCGCGCATGTGGAACGCGGGCGACCACGTCGCGCGCGGGTTCGATCCGGGCGACTTCCTGTTCGCGGTCGGCAAGGTGCAACTGTTCCAGGGCGCGCTCCAGGTGATCCTGACATCGGTCGAGCGGGTCGAGGCGCAAAAGGTCGAGTTCACCGATTTCCTGCCGCAGACCGAGCACAGCATCCCCAAGCTGATCGAGCGGCTGAAGGGCTACTTGCTGCGCCTCGGGAACCCGCACCTGCGGGCGCTGGCGGAGTGCTTCCTGATGGACGACCCGCTCATGCGGGCGTTCGCGACGTGCCCCGCCGGGGTGAAGCTGCACCACGCCTACGTCGGCGGGCTGCTCGAACACACCGTCGCGATGATGGACATCGCGGACAAGGTGCTCCCCCTCTACCCCGGAACGGACCGCGACCTCGTGTTGATGGGCGTGTTCTTGCACGACGCCGGGAAGACACGGGAGCTGACCTTCTCGCGCGCGTTCGGGTACTCCGACGAGGGGCAACTGGTGGGCCACATCCCCATTGCGGTGGCGATGCTCGCCGAGACCGCGGCGAAGGTGCCGGACCTGACGGGGGAGCCGTTCCCACGGGAGCTGATGCTCCGGATCCAGCACATGATCCTGAGCCACCACGGGGAGCTGAATTACGGGAGCCCGCGGGTGCCGATGACCCCCGAGGCGATGCTGTTGCACCTGATCGACCTGATGGACACCCGCATGCACATGGTCATGCGCGACCTCAAGGACGACCGCAACAACCCGACCGCGTGGACCCCGTACAACCACAACCTCGGGCGCCGCATCTACAAGGGCGGCGCCCTGGGCGACCTGTACGGCGAACCCGGCGGGGGGTACGACTGACCCGCCGCCGGGGGAGCCGAACTTTGAAGCACGAAATTCGAAACCACACCCCGAACCGGGCTCGTTGCCCTCTTCCGGAGTTCGCGTTTCGCGTTTCGGATTCCCTTTCCGACTATGGCTGACATCCTCGCGAAAGTGCTCCACGCGGTCACCGCGAAGAGCTACACCCCGCTCAAAGCGAAGCCGCTGTTCAAGCGGCTCAACCTGCCCGAAACGGACTACCCCGGGTTCCGCAAGACGATCCGGGAACTGGTCCGCACCGGGCGGCTCGCCCTCGCCAAAAACAACACCCTCCGCGTCGCCGACGTTCACGGAACGATCACCGGCGTGTACCGGCGCTCGGCGGCCGGGCACGGGTTCGTCCGCCCGCACACCGTAGACGGGGCGTTCAAGCCCGAGATCTTCGTTCGCGAAGACAAGGCGCTCGATGCCTCCACCGGCGACGAGGTGATGGTGCGGGTGACACGGGTCGCGACGCACATCAAGGACGCGGCCGGGGAGATCGTGCGCGTTCTGGAGCGCGCCACCCGCACCTTTGTGGGGACGTACTTCGTGCGCGACGGGGCCGCGCTCGTCCGCGTGGACGGCAACCTGTTCGCCCACAGCGTCTCGGTCGGCGACCCCGGCGCGAAAGGCGCGAAGCCGCAGGACAAGGTCGTCATCGAGATGCTGCGGTTCCCCACGCCCGACGCGCGCGGGGAGGGCGTGGTCACGGAGGTGCTGGGCGCGCACGGGCAACCCGGGGTCGATACGCTCTCGGTGATTCGCGCGTTCGGGCTGCCGGAAGCGTTCCCGGAGTCCGCACTCGCCGAAGCGCGACAGGTCGCGAGCCAGTTCTCGGAAACCGACCTGCACGGGCGCACCGACTTCACCGACGAGTTCGTTATCACGATCGACCCGCCGGACGCGAAGGACTACGACGACGCGGTCAGCGTCACCATCGATCCGAAAACCAAGCACTGGGTGCTCACGGTCCACATCGCCGACGTGAGCGCGTTCGTGAAACCGGGCGGCGCGCTCGACACAGAGGCGCGCAAGCGCGCGACGAGCGTGTACCTCCCGCAGAAGGTCATCCCGATGTTCCCGGAGCTGATCTCCAACGGGCTGGCCTCGTTGCAGGAGGGCAAGGTCCGCTACGTGAAGACGGTGCGGATGGAGTTCACGCCTTCGTTACAGAAGGGGCACGTTGAGTTCTTTAACGGCGCGATCCGCAACCGCAAGCGGTTCACTTACGACGAGGTGCAGGCGCTGCTGGAAGCCCTTGAGGGGAAGAACCACGTTCCCCCGCCCCCCCTTCCGGAAACGGCGCCCTCACCCTCTCCGGAAGCGGGTAGAAGCACCGACGCGCCCGCGCCGGAGCTGCTCCCGATGCTCCGCCGGATGCGCGACCTCGCGCGGCTCCTGCGCAAGAAGCGGTTCAAGCGCGGCGCGCTCGAACTCACCATGCCCGAAGCCGTTCTGGAGTACGACGCCGACGGGCGCGTCAGCGGGGCGCACTTCGCCGAGAACAACCTGAGCCACCAGGTGATCGAGGAGTTCATGCTCGCGGCCAACGAGGCCGTCGCGGAGCACTTCACAAGGTACGAGGTGCCCTTTTTGCGCCGCGTCCACCCGGCGCCGAACGAAGAGAAGCTCGAAGCGTTCGCGCAGTTCGCCGCGATCCTCGGTTACCCGATCAAGCGCCCGCAGGACCGTTTCGAGCTCCAGCGGGTGCTCGACGCCACCGCCGACAAGCCCGAGCGCGCCGCGTTCCACTTCGCGCTGCTGCGGAGCCTCAAACAGGCCACGTATTCGCCGATCCAGGACGAGCACTTCGCGCTCGCGAGCCAGCACTACTGCCACTTCACCTCGCCCATCCGGCGGTACCCCGATCTCCAGGTCCACCGGCTCCTGGACAAGTGGATCAAGACCGGCTCGGCCGCCGCCCAGGTCGAGGAGCTGGCCGCGCTCGGGGAGCACTGCTCGAAGATGGAGCGGCGCGCCGAGACCGCCGAGCGCGAGCTGGTGAAGACCCGCATCCTCACGTACCTGAGTGGCAAAATCGGGGAGCCGCTCGACGCGGTCATCACCGGGGTCGCGGACTACGGGTTCTTCGCCCAGGCCGAGCGGTTCCCGGCGGAAGGGCTCGTTCACATTTCTTCTCTCGTTGACGATTATTATTGGTTCGACGAGAGCGCGCACACGCTGGAGGGGCGGCGCACGAAGCGGCGGTTCCGCCTGGGGGACCGGGTGCGGGTGGTGGTGGCCCGGGTCGATCTGCCCCGCCGGATGCTCGATCTGAGACTGGCCGACGCGCGCCCGAAAACGGAAAATGAGGGGGACGCCCCCTCCAACTCGGGTCGGCTCCCGAAGCGGGACGGGGAACCGGTGGCGGGGGACTCCGAGTTCAAGCGCCGGAGGCGCCGGAAGTAGCTGGAAATCGTCGCCCCGG
>DASWYH010000158.1:0-9875 GCA_036405095.1 Gemmata sp.
GAACACATCGGCCGCCGCGTACACGGCCCCGAGCGGCTCGCCCGTGCGGTAGCCCAGAAACACCGCCTCGGGGTTCTGGCGCTCGAGTTCGGCGCGCGCGGGACCATCACCCACAACCAGCTTCGTGCCCACGGTCTTGAGCGCCAGAAAGTCCCCGATCCCTTTTTCGTGTGAGACGCGCCCGACGTACAGGAGGACGGGCCGCGGGTACTCGTCCACCGCCTTGGGGCGCGGGCGAAAAAGGCCCAAATCGACCCCCCGCGACCACCGCCGGATCGGCGGCCGGAACCCGCGCGCCAGCAGCTCCGCCTCCAGGCTCGGGGTTGCGACCATCATGCACGCCGCGCCGCGGTGGAACCACTTCAGGAACCGGTACGTCACCCACTCGGGCACGTGCGCCAGTTTTTTCAGGTACTCCGGGAACCGCGTATGATACGACGTGGTGAACCGCCAGCCCCGGCGGGCACAAAATCGGCGAACCAGAAACCCGAGCGGCCCCTCTGTAGAAATATGGACGTGGTCCGGCTTGAACCGGACGATGCGCTCGTAAACGCGCCCCGGGCGCGTGACGCACAACGGGATCTCCGGATAGAACGGCACCCGGAGCGCCGGGTACGGGCCGGGCTCGATCACCTCGACGCTGTGGCCCTGCTCGCGCAAGAGCCGGGACGTGGTATCGAGCGTGCGGACGACCCCGCTGACCTGCGGGTGCCACGCGTCGGTGGCGATCAGGATTCGTGCCATCCTGGCAGTTTCAAGGTCCGTGTTCCGGTTTCAAGTTCCGGCCCGCGGATCATCATTCTTTCAAACTCGCAGCGGAGCTGGTGCCGTGCCCGATCCCGACAAGCGGATGCTCCGCGACATCAAGCGGGCGCTGAAGAAGCGCGGCAACAAGCACCGCCGTGCCGAGTTGAAGCGGAACCTGGCCGAGAACCCCGAAGAGGCCGCACACGCGGAGGAAGACCTCGGGGGCTACCGGTCCGATGCGCTCAACAAGCTCGACAACGACAGCACCCGCAGAAAAAAAGACGACACCACGGAACGAGGATGATACCAGCGGCGGCACGGGTGGCCCCTGGGACCGCGGGCATCTTGCCCGCTGCTCCACGGCGCGGGTGGCCAAGCGGTATCGGATACAGCAACCTCGTGGACCCAACGAGCGGCCGGGACGGGCGCGGTCCCAAGCGACGACCCGTAAGTGGCCCCCTGGGACCGCAGGCATCTTGCCCGCCGCTCCACGGCGCGGGTTGCCGAGCGGTACCGGATACAGCAACACCGGGGGCGTAACGAGCGGCCCGGACGGGCGCGGTCCCAAGCGACGACCCGCACCGTTATGCGACACGATCCGTAAATGGATCGCAGCGCGCGTGCCCCCTATTTCCTGACGCGCTTGAGGACGAAGTGAACCGTCGTGGGCGCCGACTTCGCGTCCGGGGCCGCCGGCGCGTTGGTGGACACCAACTCGAAGCCCGCCCCCATCAGCTTGTTGATTTCCTGCTCGGCTTCGGCTTCCTTACCCACGGTCATCGCAATGATGCGCACTTCCGTTTTCGGCGGCGGCGGGGCCTTGCGGAAGTAGTACACCGTGACCTCGCCCACCTCGTCCAGGTTCTTGGGGCGCTCGTCCCCCTCCTTCGCAACCGCGATCACCAACCGGTCGTTCATCAGTTCCACCAACCCCACCGAAGGCACCTTCTTGCCACGCGGGTTGATGGTGAACAGGTCGATGGTCATGGGCGATTTCGTCGTGTCGATGCTGTACGTCATCTCCAGACCGTTCGCCGGGAGGGGTTGACCAAAGTTGTCCCAACCGGTGCTGCGCCCCTCGATCAGGATCTCGCCTTTGGTGACGAGGGCCGGGCCGATCAAATGGGAACTGGTGTGCTGAGGCTGGGGCACGAACCCACCGCGCCCGCCGAACCCGTTGGGGTTGGGCGGCGCGCGGTCCGCCGGGGTCGAGACGGACACGAGGTTGTACTTCCCGTCGATGGACGGCTGCGGTTTGTCTTTGGGCACGGGTGCCTTTTTGGCCGCTTGTCCGGTGGCCAGGGCGCCCAGCGTGATCGCGAGCGAAAGGAGGAGCGTGCGCATGTAACATTCCGCTGAGCAGAGGGGCCGGGTGGTAAAAGAATAGCCGCCCACGAAATGCACAGGCAAGCAAATAGCCGCTACTCGCCGGATGGCCGGATGGTGATTGGGCGCGAACCCCTGGTCGTAACCGATCGGGGCGTTCGTAAAGTGATGAGGACGAGTAATAACGTTTCGCGCTTGGAGAGTTCCACCGTCATGCCAAAACTGCGTTTCGCCTTCTTCGTTCTGCTGCCGCTCGTGCTGATCGTGGGGTGCAAGCCGGGCGGCATCCCCGCCACCGGGCTGACCAATCCCGACGGGAAAACGGCGCTCGCCGACGCGCGCAAGGGGTTCGTCACCAAACTCGTGAAGCGCCAGAAAGCCAACGAGCCGGCGCCGGAACCGCCCGCGAACCTGTTCCGAAAGGTGCAGTACGATGCGCCGGTCGGGAAGTGCGCGGCGTACCTCACCCCGGACCCGAAAGACGGCAAGAAGCGGCCCGCAATCATCTGGATCACCGGCGGCGATTGCAGCACCATCGGCGACGTGTGGGAGCCCTCCCCCGCCAGCAACGACCAGACCGCCCGCCAGTACCGCGACGCGGGGCTCGTGATGATGTTCCCGTCGCTCCGCGGGGGCAACCAGAACCCGGGCGTTCAGGAGAACTTTCTGGGCGAAGTCGATGACGTGCTCGCCGCAGCGGAGCACCTCGCAAAACTCGATTACGTCGATCCGGCCCACATCTATCTGGGCGGGCACAGCACCGGCGGCACGCTCGTGATGCTGGTGGCCGCGGTGCCGAACCCGTTCCGCGCGGTGTTTTCTTTCGGTCCGGCAGAGGACATATCGGGCTACCCCGCACAGTTCCGGGGCGCGGTGAACATGTCCGACCCGCGCGAGGTCGAACTGCGGTCGCCGGGGCGGTGGCTGCACTCGGTCTCGGTGCCGACGTTCGTGTTTGAGGGAACCGATGGGAACCTGGATTCGCTCCAGGCGATGGCGCGGGCGTCCACCAACTCGAAGTTGAAGTTCTTCCCGATCAAGGGGGCGACCCACTTCAGCGTCCTGGCGCCGGTCAACAAGCGGATCGCGCAGAAGATCGCGGCCGACACCGGTGCGGAAACGAACCTGACCTTCACCGAAGCGGAGCTGAACGGCCTGTTCGGCCGGTGATGTCATTCGGCTTTTGAGCCGGGCTTCCGAGACGAGGCGGAATTTCACGCTGGGAGAATTGCTATGCGCACCGTTCGGTGGGTGCTCCTCGCGGCGGTCGGGATCGGTGTGTTGGGGTGGTGGTTTGGCGTGCAGAAACTCGCGGTGCTGAAGGTCCGGCCCGATTATGGGATCTACCCGGCCGGGAGCAAAATTGCCGATGAGCACGCGCTCGGTGGGTTCGGCCCGTGCGGCAATTTCCCCCGAAACCTCGCCGAACAGGACTGGGGCGAGGCGGGAACGGTTTCCCTCGTCGCGTTCCCAGACGAAGCGGCCCCGGGGAGGTTAGCGGGCTTTGTCGTGCGGCTCATCAACCGCACCGAAAGCGCAGTCGGTTTCGCCGCCTGCGATTCGTGCCTCTTTCTGCGTCAGGAAGCTCTCGATCGAAAGGGGAATTGGCGGGCGATCGAGTTACCGCCCCGTGCGATCTGCGGAAACAGTTTTCACAGGGTATTTTTGGCCCACAATCAGTACTGGGAGTTCGCGGCCCGGCGGTACAGTGGTACGTTCAAGACACGCATCCGCTTTCGGGTGGAACAGGGCGAGACCCGTCAACTGGATATGGGTTCCGGCGCGAACGATGACGAAAAGGTGCCGATTTTGCTCCCGACGCGCGGGGGCCGTTTGATCCACTCGAACGAGTTCGAAGGGTGGATCAACGAAACGCTATTCACGGATGATACCAGCGAATAGCTCGTCTACACGCTCTTGAGCGCGGCTTCGAGGTGCCGGACGTACCCCGCCGCGTCCATCAGCGGCGACTGCGCAACCATGTCGCGCAGGCTGGTGCGGAGGTCGGCGAGACCGGCGCGCTGGTCCGCCCAGGTGGCCGCCAGCGTCACCAGTTGTTCGGGGCTGTCGGCGACGAACTCCGGGAGCCCGATCGCGCTCAACAGGCTCATACTCTGCCGCCCCCGCGCGTCGCTCCCCGCAACGGTGAGCACGGGAACGCCCATCCAAAGTGAATCGCACGTCGTCACCGCGCCGCCGTAGGGGAACGGGTCCAGCATCAGATCGAGGGGCTGGTACGCCTCGAAGTAGTCGTCCCCCGAGAGGCGGTAGACCAGTTCCAGGCGGTCCGAAACGACCCCGCGTCGGGTGAACTTCGCGGCGATCTCCTCGGACGACGCGACCGACTGCCCGGCGAGGAGCACCAGCCGCGATTTGGGCACCGCCTTCAGGATCGCCGCCCACGCATCGAGGCACGGGTCCGAGAGCTTCGCGGGGTGGTTCAGGCACCCGAAGGTGAGCGCCCGCCGGCCCGCCGGGACCGCGCTCGGCACCGGAGCGCCCTCGGGCGGCACGTACACCCCGCTCAGACCGGGGAGGCGCAACAGCTTCTCGGTGTAAAGCGCGTCCGCACCGGGCGGATCGGCGACGGCGTCCGTGATCCGGTAGTCCATCGCGCGCAGGCCGAGCGTCGCGGGGTAACTGAACAGGCTGAGTTGCACCGGCGCCGGTTTGCGCGCGAACATCAGGAGCCGGTTCCCGGGGGCGTGGCCGCTCAGGTCCACCAGGACGTCGATCGCGTCGGTGCGGACGAGTTCGGCGGCGCGGTCGTCGGGGAGGTGCGGGATCGGCTGCCACGTGTCCGCGAGCCGGTGGAGCCGGTCGTACACGGCCCCCCGGCGCCCGGCGTTCGCGTAGGCGGTGATGTGGAACTGGGTGCGGTCGTGGTGCGTGAGCAGCACCTCGAGGAACGCGAGCGCCGCCCGCGACCGGAACTCGCCGAAGACGTACCCGATGCGGGTGCGCCCCGGGCCGTTCCGCTTCTGCGGCGGCTCGGCCGGCGTGAACGGGTCCGCGTGCTTCTGCGCCCAGGCGATGTGTTCGTCCCGGAGCTGCTCCGGGGTCAGGTCCGCCGAGAAGAGCAGGTTCGAGAGCAGCGCGCTTTGGGCGATCGGGTTCGGGGCCAGTTCGATGGCCCGGCGGAGCGCGCCCACCGCCTCCGGCACCCGCCCCTGTTCCCCGAGGCTCGTACCCAGGTTCGCCCACGCGTCCGCGAACTCGGTGCGGAGCGCGACGGCCGCGCGGTACGCGCGCTGGGCGTCGTCGGCGCGACCGACCGCCTCGTAGGCCACCCCGAGGGCGTTCTGCGCTTCGGGGTAGTCCGGTTTCAGCGCCACCGCCCGTTCCAAAAAGTCGACGGCCTCGTCGGTCTCGCCGGCCGCCGCGAGGTGCAGCCCGAGGTGACAGTACCCGCGGGGCTGGTCCGGGAACCGCGACACGGCCTCGCGGAACGCCGCGATCGCCTCGGTGCGCCGGCCGCACCGCGCGAGCGCGTCGCCGAGCAGGCTCAGCCCTTCGGGCGCGTCCGGGTTCACCGTGACCGCGCGGGCGAAGCACTCAACCCCGCGGGGCCAGTTCCCCAGATCGGTTACCGCCAGGCCCAAGTTGATGAGGACCGCGGGCGCGTCCGGCGAGAGCCGGAGCGCGTCTTCGTAATGGGGGACCGCGTTCGCGGAGCGCCCGGTCCGGCGGTACAGGTTCGCGATGTTGAAGTGCGCGTTGAGCTGGTCGGGATCGGCGCCCAGGGCTTCGAGGTAAAGGCGCTCGGCCTCGTCGCTGTTGCCCCGCTGGGCAACGATCGCCGCGAGGTTGGTGAGCGCGGCGGGGTGATTGGGGGCCGCGCCGAGGAGCTGGCGGTAGCCGTGCTCGGCCTCGTCGAGGGCGCCGCTGCGGTGCGCCGCGACGGCGCGCTGGAAGAGCTCGTCCAGGGTGGCCACGGTTCCCTCCGGGCGGAGCGGGCGAAGTGGTGCGGGTTGCTGTATCCCGGATACGCGCTGAGGCGCCAAAGCACAGGGGAAATGTCCCCGCGCCCCGGCGCCCGTGTTTGGTGCTCACCCGTTCGGGCCGATCCCGCAGCGGCTCATTCGCCGACGTAGGGGAGCAGCCCCATGAACCGCGCCCGTTTCACCGCCGTGCCGACCTCGCGCTGGAACGCCGCGCACAGCCCGCTCCGCTTGCGGCTGAACAGCTTGCCCTGACTGGTGATCATCTTCTTGAGGTTGCCCACGTCCTTGAAGTCCACGAACGCGGGCCGCGGGCACCCCTCCTTCGTGCAGAACCGGCACCGCCCCGCCCGCGATTTGCCCAGCTTCTTCCGATTCATATCGTCCCCAACTGCCTCGTGTGAACCTACGACAACAATTCCGGTGTTTCGGAAAGAGTTAGGGTAGATGGTTCGGTGAGAAGCGGCAACGGGCGCGCCAAGAAGGACCGCCGCGGGCCGAGCCCGGCCCCCTCTGCGCTTGCCTCCGCAAGAACCAACGCGCCCCCGGCGCTCACACGCCCAGTTCCTTCTTCAGCGCGGCGTACCAGTCGCTGAACCAGCCGGTTTTCACCTTGTTGTTCCCGGTCGCCTCCATGACCTGGACCACCATCTTTTTGATGTCGCGTTCGCTCTTCTTGCCGCTCATCGCGCGCTTGGCGTTCCCGAAGATCAGGTCGAATTCCCGCTGATCGATCTTCCCGTCGTTAGCCGCGGCCGTGTGGAGCTGGTCCTCGATCTGCTTCACGATGCGCGACTCCAGCACGTAGCTGAACTCGTCGCACACCTGGTTGAGCGCCGCCAGTGCGCTCTCGACCGTCACGCCCAACTCGATCGCGATGCGGACGATCTCGCGCTCCTCGTTGCGGTCGATGTACTTGTCGTCGTAGGCGCGGGCCTTGATCTCGTTGACGATTCGCTTCTTGATGTCGTCGGGGGACATGCGCGGGTTCCTGCATCGCGTTCGGGACGTACCCGAATTTTACTTCGCCTCCGCGGTCCCGCAATCACGGTTCGGCGCTACTTGTCCTTCTTCTTCTTCCGCGCCGGCTTGTCGCCGAGCGCCGGCGCGTCCGACACAACCGACAGGTGACCGTTCGAGCCCCCCCCACCCGTGCCGATGAGGACCGCGAGCAGCTTCTTCTTTTTCTTCTTGCCCTTCTTCTTGTCCTTCTTCGGCGGGAACGCGCCCTCCGGTGGCGGGGTCAGGTCTTCAATGAGTTGCCCCGGTCTCACGCCCAGCGCCCCCGCGAGTGCGATCAGGGTGCTCGCGCGCGGGTCGGCCTTGCGGCCCTGTTCCATCTTCGCAACCAGCGACAGGCTCAACTCGGCCTTGTCCGCGACCTCCTGTTGCGACAGCCCGGTCGCCCCGCGCAGGGTCTGCAACCGGTACGCGATGTTCTTCGACAGCCCCATCGGCGCCTCCCAGGTGTGTGGAAAATGAGACGGAACTGAGATGATATCGAGAAGCGAGTAGGACTCAAGTCCTACACATGAGGGGGTGCGGTTTGTGGGACCCGAGCGACGCGCTTCGCGGTCCTATTTTGTGCCCGTCGCGGCGCCCCAGACCGCGGGCACGGTGTCCTTGTGGTCGCCCTGCACGTAGAAGCTCTCGCCCCCGTCCGCGACGGTGCGCACCAGGATCGTCTTCCACGGGCGGTAGTAGTACCGCGGGTCGGTCTTCGGCGCCTGCGCGTGGTAGTCGTCGCCGAGCGGGAGCAGGTCGAACACCGCGGTGGTGAACCGGGCGATGCGGGTGCCGCTCTGGTGCGCGACGTTGCGGGCCATCGCGAGCGCCTTCAGGTACACCTCCGGCCCCATCACCGCGGTGCCGAAGTTGAGCACGATGCCCCCTTCGAGCTTCGTGATCTGCTCCGCGAACACGAGGAAGTCCGTGTAGCTGGCGCGGCCGAGAACGCCGCCGTCGGCGTTCGGGTGCTCGTGGATGATGTCGTACCCGATGCCGATGTGGACCGTAACGGGGACCTTCAGCCGGTACGCGGCGGCCAGCACCGACGCGTGCTTGTGTGGGAAGAACCCCTCCGCGATCGCGCGCCCGATGCTCTCCCCCAGCCCCATGCCGTCCCTGACGCCCTTCGTGATGGCGTCGTTCATCGTCCCGGTTTCCTCCCACAGCCCGAACTCGCCGGACGAAACGTACCGGGCGACGCTCTCGGTGCTGGCCCCGATCAGCGCGAACTCCCAGTCGTGAATGGGGCCGGCGCCGTTCATCGCGATCAGCGACACCAGCCCGCGCTCCATGAGGTCGATCAGGTGCCTCTGCGCGCCCGCGCGGAGGACGTGCGCGCCCATCATGAGGATGCGGGCCGCGCCGCGGTCCCGGGCTTCCGCGAGCCGCCGCCCGACGACCGGGACCAACGGGTGCGCGAAGGCGCCCGGGGTGAGCGGGAGCAGGACATCGAGGGTGAGATCGTGTTGGCGGTTCGCGAGCGGCTGGAGCCGGAGCTGCGACCGGTTGAACTGCGGGTACGGCATGGCGGAGCCTCGGTGGTAAGCCGACGAGTTTCAGCCACAGATCACACAGAAGGCACAGACTGCGAGGCAAAGAAGCAAACCGCCTTCTGCCTTGTAATCTGTGTCTTCTGTGTGATCTGTGGACGGACCCCCTCCGGCCCCCGGTTGTCTTACGGTTTCGTGACGAACTCCAGACCGGCGCGGGGCGGGTTCACGCGGTCCGGTTCGGTGTCCGGGGGCAGCGCGTCCCACGTGCCGCCGGCGCCCATCTGGTAGCCGACCAGGAACATCCGGTGCGACTCCTCGGGGTCGAACACCATGCTGCTCGAGCGGCCCTGGAAGTCGTCCGGCAGGGCGATCAGGGCGAACCGCGAGTTGGTCACCCGGCAGAGCGCGTGGAGCTTCACCGTGTCGGCCCGGAACAGCGCGTACAGGGTCGTCGAAACGGCGTTCACGAGGGTCTCGAACGTGCCCGGGTTCTTCTGCGCCCGGTTCAGGTGGGTCTTGCCCGCGGACAGCACCCACACGTTCGACCCGGGGTGGAGCGGCCCACTGGTGCGCACGAACACCTGGGTCAAGTTCCCGGCGTCGGCGTGAAGTTCCTGGTAGCGGACCCCGTTCACGGTCACGTCGAACTCGACCGGCGGGACGATGCCCGGGATCGAGCACGCGGCCAGGACCACCTTGCGGACGATCGCCTTGGCGTCCGGGCGCCCGGAACTCGCGATCCCGCCGATGTCCCAGACGACGAGCCGGTGGGTCAGCACGTTCGAGGTCGCCACGAACAGCCGGCGCCCTTGCGCCTGCGCGGCGCAGAGTTCGGCCATGACCTTGTCATCAATGTACCGGTCGAGGAGGTCCTCGAGCGGGCGCGAGGTCATCAGCGCGCCGCCGGTGAGCACCCCGCGGACCGGGCGCCAGCGGAACAGGTCGGTGCGGTTCAGGTGGACGAAGATCTGTGCCAGCGCGCGGTCGTACTTGGGGCCGAGGAACGCGAGGAACGCGGTCGGCGCGCCGCTGCTCACCCCGGTGGCCACATCGAACGTGGGCCGGGTGCCGGCCGCGGACCACCCGCACAGCGCCCCGGCGGTGAACGCCGCGTACTTCCCGCCCCCGGACACGCACAGTACGTTCTGGGGGCGCTCCTCGGAGCGGACCGGTGCCGCGCCCTGCATCACGGCCGCCAGCCCGGCGACCGCGTCCACGTCCGCGTCGTGGTAGTCGTCCCGGGACCGCTCGTTGATCCACACCTTCGTGGTGACCTCGTCCGGAACCGGCGCTCGCACTTTCGGGCCGAGGCACCCGACCGTTGCGGCCAGAACCAGCGGCGCCAGCCGGGCGAGCAATC
>DASWYH010000159.1:0-5351 GCA_036405095.1 Gemmata sp.
TCCGGCTCCTTGTTGATGCAGTCACCGGTGTGGCGCTCGTGCTGCTCGACTCGGGCGGTCGGGTCGCCAGTTGGAACATCGGCGCGGAACGGCTCACGGGCTTCACCCGCGACCAGGTCGCCGGGAAGCCCGTCACGTTCCTGAGCGCGTGCGGGGACGGAACCACCGAGCACCCCAAAGCGGACCTGCGGACCGCAATCGAGTCCGGCCCCGTTGAAGAGGAGCGCTGGTGCCGGCGCGCGGACGGGGCGCCCGTTCGCGTGAGATACACCCTCACGGCCCTCCACGAGGGCACCCGACACGTCGGGTTCTCGGTCTGCCTCCGAGCGGCCCCTGATCCGGAACCGGGCGCCGACCGGTTCCGCCGGGCGGAGGCGGCGGCGCGCCAGGCCAACGAGCTGCTCCGGGCGGTCGCGGACGGGACCACGGACGCGGTGTTCGTCAAGGACCGGGAGGGCAAGTACCTGCTGTTCAACGAGGTGGCCGCCCGGTTCGTCGGGAAGCCCGCTGCAGAGGTGCTCGGGAAGGACGACACCACCCTGTTCGACCCCGCGGGCGCGCGGGCGGTGATGGAACGGGACCGCCGGGTGATGGCGTCGGGCCTGCCCGAAACGGAGGAAGAGGTGCTGGCCGCGGCGGGCGTCACCCGCACGTACCAGGCGACGAAGGCGCCGTACCGGGACGCGACCGGGGCCGTCGTCGGGGTCATCGGCATCTCCCGCGATGTCACCGAATGGAAGCGCGCCGAGGCCGCGCTCCTGAGTTCCGAGGCGCGGTTCCGCTCGGTCTGGGAGCACGCCCGCGACGCCATGCGGGTGCTCGACGAGAACGGGGCCATCGTAGCCGTCAATGCGGCGTTCTGTCAGTTGTTCGGCCGGCCGCGGGAGGAACTGGAAGGCCAACCGTTCACCGTCACCTACATGGGCGCCCGTGACCCCGCCGAGCTGCTCCGGTTGTACCGCGAGCGGGCACGGGAGCGGTGCATCCCCGCGCACACGGAGCGGCGCGTGCTGTTGCGCGGCGGCCGAACGGTGGACCTGGAAATCACCAGCACCCTCATCGAACAGCCGGGGCGCCCGGCGCTGCTGCTCGGGCTGTTCCGGGACATCACCGCGCGCAAGCGGGCCGAGGAGGCCCTCGAACGGGAGCGCGGCCTGCTCCGCACGCTAATCGATGCGCTCCCCGACGCGATCTGGACCAAGGACGCGGGCGCCCGGTTCGTGATCAGCAACCGCGCGCACGACGAATTGGTCGGGGCCACGAGCGAGTCGGCGGTCGC
Source organism: Gemmata sp. (assembly GCA_036405095.1). Lineage (GTDB taxonomy): Bacteria > Planctomycetota > Planctomycetia > Gemmatales > Gemmataceae > Gemmata. The sequence continues at coordinate 1,280 of DASWYH010000159.1, forward strand.
CGGGAAAACGGACTTCGACCTGCACCCGCCGGACCTCGCGCGACAGTACCGTGAAGACGACCTGCGGGTGCTCCGGAGCGGGGAAACCGTCTTCAACAAGGAGGAGCCGGTCCGCGACCGCCAGGGCCGCCCGCGCTGGCACCTGGTCATCAAGGCCCCGCTGCGGGACCGCACCGGGCGCGTGGTCGGGCTGGTCGGAATCAGCCGGGACATCCAGGAGCGCAAGGCCGCCGAGGAGGCCCTGCGGGCGAGCGAGGAGCGGTTCCAGGCGTTCTTCGACACCACCACCGCCGCGATGGTCGAGATCGCGCCGGACGCGCGCTACCTCCGGGCCAATGCCGCCTTCTACCGGATGTTCGGTTACGCCCCCGAAGACCTCCCGAACCTGACCGTGGGGGACCTCGTGTACCCCGAGGAGCGCGCGGCAGTCCTGGCCCAGTACGCCCGGGTCGGGCGGGGCGAAATCGCCTCCTACGAAGCGGACCGCCGCTACCGGCGGAAGGACGGATCCACCCTCTGGGCGCGGGTCAGCGTGGTCGCCGCGCGCGACGAGGCCGGGCGGCCGGAGCTGGTGACCGCCGTCGTCATCGACCTGACCGAGCGGAAGAAACTGGAGGAGCAGTTCCGGCAGGCGCAGAAGATGGAGGCGGTGGGGCGGCTGGCGGGCGGGATCGCGCACGACTTCAACAACCTGCTCACCGTCATCAACGGGTACACGGACCTGCTGAGCCGGAGCGCCCGCCCCACCGACCCGACCCACGCCCCCATCGCCGCCATCGCCGCGGCCGGGGAGCGGGCGGCGGGGCTGACGGCACAGCTCCTGGCGTTCAGCCGCAAAGCCATCATCGAACCCAAGGTGATCGACCTGAACGATCTCGTGTCCCAATCGGCCCAGTTGCTCCGGCGGGTGATCGGGGAGGACATCACCCTGGCCGCGGTGCTGGCCCCCGGACCGGCGCGGGTGCGGGTGGACCCGGGACAGATCGAACAGGCGATCATGAACCTGGCAGTGAACGCGCGCGACGCGATGCCCAAGGGCGGGCGGCTCACCATCGAAACCCTCGCGGTGACAATTGAAGCCGGCCCCCCCGGCACCCCGGACCTGAAACCGGGCAGCTACGTCCAACTCACGGTCACCGACACCGGAACCGGAATGACGGACGAGGTGCAGGCGCGGATCTTCGAGCCGTTCTTCACTACCAAGGGGTTGGGAGAAGGAACCGGTCTGGGGCTGGCAACCGTGTACGGCATCGCCCAGACATACGGCGGCCACATCAGCGTGTCCAGCGAACTCGGGACCGGGACCACGTTCAAGCTCCTCTTCCCGGCGCTGGCCGAGGAGCCGCCGCCACTACCGCCCCCGCCGCCCCCGGCCGCCCCGCGGGGCACCGAAACGGTCCTGCTGGTGGAGGACGACGCCGGGGTCCGCGGGGTCGCGGCCCTGGCCCTCCGGATGCACGGGTACGAGGTGCTGGAGGCGGCTCGGGGGGCCGAGGCGATCCAGAAAGCACAGGCGCACCCCGGAACGATCCACCTGCTGCTGACGGACGTCGTGATGCCGGGGCTGGGCGGCCGCGAGGTGGCCGAGGCCGTGCGCGAAAAGCGCCCGGGTATCAAGGTCATCTTTATGAGCGGGTACACGGACGACGCGGTCGTCCGGCACGGAATCGTTGAAGCGTCCGCGGCGTTCCTTCAGAAGCCGTTCACCCCCGCGCCCCTGGTGCGAAAGCTCCGCGCGGTGCTGGACGGGACCACGTGACGCCCGCCGTCCGACTGGTGAGATCGGCTATACGGCGCCGCTCTTGTTGGTCGCACCGCCCGCGCCGGCGGCAGCCGCCCCGAGATCGGGACGCGTGGCACCCCGGGGACCAGAACCGCGCGCCCGCCATCACCCGTCCAGCACCGCGCGCACTTTCGATGCGAGCGACGCCCGGGTGAACGGCTTCTGCAGGAACGCCACCTCCGCTTCGAGAATCCCGTGCCGGACGACCGCGTCGTCCGTGTACCCGGACACGAACAGCACCTTGAGCCCGGGGTGCCGCTCGCGCACCAGTTGCGCGACCTCGCGCCCGCCCATACGGGGCAGCACCACATCGGTCACCAGCAGGTCGATCCGCCCCGGGTGCTCCCGGGCGATCCGGACCGCCTCGGGACCGTCGCGGGTGTCCAGCACGGTGTACCCACAGTCCCGGAGCACCTGCCGGGTGAGCGCCCGCACCCCGTCCTCGTCTTCCACCAAGAGCAGCGTTTCCCCGCCCCTCGGTACCGCGCCCGGGGATGGCCGCAACCGGGCCTCGGCGGACCCCGAGACGCGCGGCAGGTACACCTTGAACGTCGTCCCCCGGCCCACCTCGGAGTACACCCCGATGTGCCCGCCGCTCTGCTTGACGATCCCGTACACGGTTGCCAGCCCGAGCCCGGTGCCGCGCTCCCCTTTGGTGCTGAAAAAGGGCTCGAAGATCCGGGCGACGGTCTCGGCCGACATCCCGCACCCGGTGTCGGTCACGGCGAGCAGAACGTGATGGCCGGGGCGCGCGTCCGAGTGCACAGCCGTGTACGTCTCGTCCAGGTCGGCGTTGCGCGTTTCGATGGTCAGGTGCCCGCCGGTCGGCATCGCGTCGCGCGCGTTCACCACCAAGTTGAGAATCACCTGTTCGAGCTGCCCGGCATCGGCCCGGACCAGCCCCAGGTCCGCGGCGGCCGCGATGGCCAGATGGATGTCCTCCCCGACGATCCGCTCGAGCATCCGTTCGACATCGGCCACGAGCCGCGACAGGTCCAGGACCGTCGGCTCGATGATGGCTTTGCGGCTGAAGGCCAGGAGCTGGCGGGTGAGCCGTGCGGCCCGCTCCCCGGCGCGTACCATTTCCTGGAGCGGCCCGCGGTTGGGGTCTTCCGCGGGGAGCCCGGACAGGACGATCTCGCCGTACCCGTTGATGACGGTGAGCAGGTTGTTGAAGTCGTGCGCGATCCCGCCCGCCAGCCGCCCCACCGCCTCCATCTTCTGCGCCTGCCGGAACTGCTCCTCCAGGAGCTTGAACTCCGTGATGTCCGACCACGCCCCGACCGCTTCGGTGGGCTCCCCGGCCCCGTTCCGCACCAGCCGGATCTCGCCCCGCGTCCACCGGTACGCGCCGTCGCCGTGCCGGAACCGGTATTCCATCGCGGCGTGCCCGCGCGCCAGCAGGTCGGCCTGGATCTCGGTGCTCACCCGCTCCCGGTCGTCCGGGTGAACGCTCCCGACCCACCAGGCCGGGTCCAGTGCCTCACGGGGGTCGTGTCCGAGCACCTCCCGGAGGTTCGCGCTGATCCAACTGATCCCCGTGAGCTGACGGTCCCGCACGGTCATGGTGAGGAGCACCGACGGGCTGGAGGCGACCACGTGTTCCAACCGCTGCTGGGCGTCCCGCAGGGCCTCTTCGGTGCGCCTCCGGTCGGTGACGTCGCGCACCACAGAAACCATGTACTCGCGGTCGACCCGAATGAAGTTGAGGTTGACCTCGACCGGGAACACCGTCCCGTCCTTGCGCCGGTGCTCGCTCTCGAACGTGGGGGTCCCGGCCCGCCGCTCCCGGACCACCTCCGTCCACGGCTTGGCGGCGACCCGGGGGTCCACGTCGAACGCGCACAGGCTCAGGTACTCCGCGCGCGTGTACCCGTGGACCGCACAGGTCCGCTCGTTCACGTCCAGGAACCGGCCCGTTTCGGGATCCACCACCTCGATCCCGTCGGTCGTCTGGTCGAGCAGCGCACGGAACAGGCGGAGCCCCTCTTCGGAGCGCTTCCGGTCAATGAATTGTCCGATCTGGCTCCCGAGGCTGTCGAACATGCGGAGGGTGTCGGAGTCCGGGGGCCGGCTCTCGCGGCTGAAGAACTCGGCCACCCCGAGCACCTCGTTTCTGGCACGGGCCGGGAACCCGAACCCGCTGGACAGCCCGTCCCGCTCCGCGGCTGCGGCCCGTGCGAAGTCCGGCTCGGTCGCGAGGTTCGGGATCCAAACGGGTTGCCGGGTGGCCCAGACGCGCCCCGGCAGCCCGACCCCGGGAGCGAACGTGGTACGAAACGAGAGCTC
>DASWYH010000160.1:0-3362 GCA_036405095.1 Gemmata sp.
CGATGTCGATGAGGAAGAGACGTTCGAACTGGTCAGCCCGGGGCAAGAGAACCCCGACAAAGGGCGCATTTTGACCGGGAGCCCCATCGGGCAGGGCCTGATTGGGCGCAAGAAGGGCGAAACGGTCGAGATCCAAGTGCCGAGCGGAACGATCCGGTTCAAGATCCTGGAGATTTCGTCCGCTGACATGTAAGCCGCGTCGCTTCACCTGCCGCCCGGAGCGGATGTTCTCGTGAATATTCCTGTTAGCCCGGAAATCGTGTTGGGCGCCGGCAACGTGAACGATTTTAAAGTCTGTTCATATTTCCGGCGCGAGCAGTTGACGTAGCGACGACGGCGACGAATGCTATTGGTAGTGAGGGGCTTTTTCTGATCCGATCCGGATCGCTCGGCTGCCAATAACAAAGCGAGCGGACATGTCCGACCCTCGGCTCCACAGCTTGCACTTGGAGGGCCAGCCCAGGCGGGACGTGTTCCGCACTGCGCGCGAACGGCTCCAGGCGGCCTGTGGCAGCCAAACGATGGCTGGTAATGTGCGAGTGCGCGGCGACGCTGACCTCGTGGTACCAACCGTCGCAGCCCCTCTCGGTAGCCTCACCTCGTACCCGCTCCTCGGGCAGTTTACGCTTTTCCTGAAAGACGGCTCCAACGTTTATCCGCTCCGGATCGGGATGAACAGCGTCGGGCGCCTCCCGGACAACGACGTTGTGATCCGCGACGAGTGCGTGTCCCGGCGCCATTGTGCCATCGTCGTTCACTCGGATCTGCGGTGCGAACTCCACGACGTGGCATCGAAAAACGGCACCCTCCTCAACGGCCGCAAGATTCCTCAGCCGACCCGGCTTCAGTCCGGCGACCACATCACCCTCTGCAACCGCCGGCTCACGTTCCACATCACCGAAATCAGCACCGACGCGGGCTAGCCGTTATGCGCCCTGTGCACGGGTACTCGCTGTGGATCGGTAGCGTCGGGGACATCCGCAACCTTCGATCCGTTCTGTCGGCCGGGATCGAGGCCGTGGTCGATCTGGCGCTGAACGAACCTGTCCCGACACTTACCCGCGACCTGGTGTACTGTCGGTTCCCCCTTGTTGATGGAGCCGGAAACGCGCCCTGGGTGCTCCGCGCCGCGGTCGAAACCGTTGCGGGGCTCGTTCGGGGTGGGGTGCCGACCCTCGTGTTCTGCGGGGCCGGAATGAGCCGCTCGCCGACGATCGCGGCGGCAGCTCTTTCGTGCGTGTGCGATCTCACCCCCATCGAGTGCCTTGCACTCACCACCGGCAACGGCCCAAGTGACATTTCTGCGGGCTTGTGGAACGATGTGGTCGCAGTCCTTTCAACCGCCACAGCTTCCCGACCCGTTTAGGTCTCGGAGTGCGAAGGGCCGACCGATGCCCCTCGGCCTCTTCCATTTGGTGCGATTCAAGTACAACAACAACGGTAGACTCTCCAACCAGTTCGCGCAAGGGGGCGGTGTTCGATGGCCGATATTCGGGGGTTTCGTGGGTTCCGGTACGATCTCGGGTCCGTCGGGGCGCTGTCCGACGTGGTCGCCCCCCCTTACGACGTGGTTGATGTCGCTCTTCAAAAGAGCCTCTACGAGAGCAGCCCGTACAACGCGATCCGGCTCGAACTGACCCGCGATGAACCCGGCGACGACGATACCAGCAACAAATACACGCGGGCCGGGAACACGCTCCGCGAGTGGGTTCTGGCGAACGTCGTCAAGCAGGACACCGCCCGCGGGCTGTACGTGTACGAGCAGGAGTACACCGTCGAGGGGAAGACGTTCACGCGCCGTGGTTTCATGGCCCGCGTGCGACTGGAGCCGTTCGGGCAGGGGAAGATTTACCCGCACGAACAGACGATGTCGGGGCCGAAGGAGGACCGGCTGAAACTGTACCGCGCCACGGGCTTCAACCTCTCGCCGGTGTTCGGGCTGTACCCCGACCCAGCCGATGAGGTGTTCGCCGCCCTCGAACCGCTGATCCGCTCCGCGCCGCCTCTGGTCGCGCGCGATCACCTCGGGGTCATCAACCGCCTGTGGTCGGTCACGGACTCGGCGGTCGTGAGCAAGATCATCGGGCTGATGGGGCCGAAGCCGGTCTACATCGCCGACGGGCACCACCGCTACGAGACCGGGGTGAAGTACCTCGAAGAGCGCCGGGCCGCGGGCGAGGTCGCGGACGACGAGGCCGCGCCGAACTTCTGCCTCATGATGCTCGTGGGCATGAGCGACCCGGGGCTGCTGATCCTCCCCACCCACCGGCTCGTGAGCGGTCTGGCGTCGGGCATCACCGCGCCGCGCCTCGAAGACATCCTGAGCGAGCACTTCGACATCCTCGAGCGCACCGGCACCAGCGCGCAGGCCGCGTGGGAGCACGTTCAGATGGACGGGTCGCAGTCCGCGTTCGCGTTCGGCACCGTGGCCGACGGCCAGTGGACCGTCGCGAAGTTCCGCGCCCCCGAGGTGATGGCGACGCTGGCGCCCGAACAGAGCCCCGACTGGCGCGCGCTCGGGGTGAGCATCCTGCACAAGCTCGTGTTGGACCGCCTCGTGCGCGAGAAGGTGGGCGGGACGCCGATGTGCAAGTACGTGCACCTCTTAAGTGAGGTCACGGATTCGACCGCGAAGAACGAGTGCCAGCTCGCGTGTCTGGTGCCGCCGGCCACGATGGGCGACGTCGAGCGGATCGCCGGGCACGGCGAGAAGATGCCGCCGAAGTCCACATACTTCTACCCGAAGTTGCTCACGGGGCTGGTGTTCAACTCCCTCAAGAAAGATTGACGCCGTGGCACGTGTGTACGACGAAGCCGGGGACGACGAAGGCGACGAGTACGACGCCGAATTCGACTACGACCCCGAAGACCCCGACTCCTACCCGGAAGGGGTTTACGCCGACACCGAGCGGGCACTCATCCCGTGCCCGCACTGCACGTCCGAAATCGACGAAGAGTCCGAGCAGTGCCCCAGGTGCGGCGTGTTCCTCTCCAGGGAGGACACCTCGGGCCAGGGTAAATCGCCGCTGGTGTTGGTGCTGTTGCTACTCGCGCTGCTCGCGGCCGTCATGATGGCGCGCGGGTGCTAAGGGATACTCGGCGCGCGTTCGTTCACCGAAAGCGACGGGAACGCGTGACCCCTCGGCAAAGCACCCCTTTCGCGCGGACTGTGTCTGCGGTAGCTGTAACGCAAGCGGTATTACACCAGTTCTCCCAACCGAGCGAAAGCAACGGCCGCCGCCGTCAGCGCGTCCGCTGTAATGTGAACCGGGCCGCGGAATGCTCCGCGGCCCGGTCTGTCGTTCGGGTCTCGTTTACTACTCGACCTGGGGCGCGGAAGCCTCACGGCACCGCCGAGTAGA
>DASWYH010000161.1:0-7699 GCA_036405095.1 Gemmata sp.
CGCCCGCAAGCACTTCCTGCCGACCGAGATCCTGTCCTCGGACGCCTGCCGGGGGATGGTGAGCGACGACGAGAACGATCAGGCGGTGACCAAGGAGGCGTTCGCGCTCCTGCACTACGTCGCGGCCCAGCGGCTCGCGCTCGGGCGGCTGACGGTGATCGACGCCACCAGCGTCCAGCCCGAGGCCCGGGCCCCGCTGGTGGCTCTGGCCCGCCAGTATCACTGCCTGCCCGTCGCCGTCGTCCTGAACCTGCCCGAAGAGGTCTGCCAAGAGCGGAACCGGTCCCGGTCGGATCGCGCGTTCGGCCCCCACGTCATCCGCAACCAGCGGTCCCAACTGCGGCGGTCCCTGAAGGGCCTGCGGCGGGAGGGCTTCCGCCACGTGTTCGTCCTCGAAACCCCGGAGCAGGTCGAGGCGGCGGCGGTCGAGCGGGTGCCGCTGTGGAACGACCGCACCGCCGACCACGGGCCGTTCGACATCATCGGCGACGTTCACGGCTGCGCCGACGAGCTGGAGCACCTGCTGGAGCGGCTCGGGTACGGCAAGGTCGTCGTCGCCGGTCCCGAGCCGGGGTGGTCGGGCGTCGGGTACGCCCACCCTGAGGGCCGCAAGGCCGTGTTCGTCGGCGACCTCGTGGACCGTGGCCCCAGAATCCTCGACACCCTTCGGCTCGTTCGCAACATGGTGGTCGGGGGATCGGCGCTGTGCGTTCCCGGCAACCACGACATGAAGTTGCTCAAGAAGCTCACCGGGCGCGACGTGCAGATCACGCACGGGCTGGCCGAGTCGCTCGCGGAGATCGACGCCCTCCCGGACGACGTGCGGACCCCGTTCACGAAGTCGCTGGCCGCGTTCCTCGACGGGCTGGTGAGCCACTACGTCCTCGACGGCGGCAAGCTGGTCGTCGCCCACGCCGGGATGAAGGCCGAGATGCAGGGTCGGGGGTCGGGCAAGGTGCGGGACTTCGCCCTGTACGGGGAGACGACCGGCGAGACGGACGAGTTCGGCCTGCCGGTGCGGTACAACTGGGCGGCGGAGTACCGGGGCGCGGCGACCGTCGTGTACGGCCACACCCCGGTCCCCGAACCGGAGTGGCTGAACCGCACGGTCAACATCGACACCGGCTGCGTGTTCGGCGGCAAGCTCACCGCCCTCCGCTACCCGGAGCGGGAGTTCGTCTCGGTCCCTGCGGCGCGGACGTACTGCGAACCGGCCCGCCCGTTCCTCCCGGAAGACCAACAGGCACCGAAGCTCACGGCCCAGCAAGCCGACGACGAGGTGCTCGACGCCGACGACGTGCTCGGCAAGCGGATCGTCTCGACCCGGCTGCGGGGCACCGTGACCGTCCGGGAGGCCCACGCGACGGCGGCACTGGAGGTGATGAGCCGGTTCGCGGCCAACCCGAAGTGGCTGATCTACCTGCCGCCCACCATGTCCCCGTGCGAAACCAGTAACGAGCCGGGGCTGCTCGAACACCCGACCGAGGCGTTCACGTACTTCCGCAACCAGGGTGCCCCGCACGTCGTCTGCGAGGAGAAGCACATGGGGTCGCGGGCCGTCGTGGTGGTCTGCCGGGACGAGGCGGCGGCGCGGGAGCGGTTCGGGGTGCTCGAAGGCGAGACCGGCATCGTCACGACCCGCACCGGGCGGCGGTTCTTCAACGACGCCTCGTTGGAGGCGCAGTTCCTCGACCGGGTGCGGGCGGCGCTGACCGCCGCCGACGTGTGGGCGAGTCTGGCGACGACGTGGGTGTGCCTCGACTGCGAACTGATGCCGTGGTCGGCCAAGGCACAGGAACTCCTGAAGACCCAGTACGCGGCGGTCGGGGCGGCGGGGCGGGCCGCACTGCCTCGGGCGGCGGCGACCTTGGCCCGCGCGACGGAGCGGCTGACCGGGGACGAGCGCGACCGGGCCGAGCGGGTCATGGCCGCAACCCGAGGCCGGGAGGAGCACGTCGGCCAGTTCGTCGCGGCCTACCGGCAGTATTGCTGGTCGGTGAACGGGCTGACCGACTTGAAATTGGCCCCGTTCCACCTGCTCGCCTCGGAGGGGCGGGTCCACACGGACAAGGACCACACGTGGCACATGGACACGCTGGCGTCCGTCTGCCGGGCGGACCCCGACCTGCTGCTGGCGACCGAGTACAAGCGGGTGGACGTGACCGACCCGGCGAGCGTGGCCGAAGGGGTCGCGTGGTGGACGGGCCTGACCGGGCGGGGCGGCGAGGGCATGGTGGTCAAGCCGCTCGACTTCATCCTGCGGGGCAAGCGGGGGCTCGCCCAACCCGCCGTGAAGTGCCGGGGCCGTGAGTACCTGCGGATCATCTACGGCCCCGACTACACCGCCGAGGAGAACCTGTCCCGGCTGCGGCACCGGGGGCTCGGGCACAAGCGGTCCCTCGCGCTCGGCGAGTTCGCCCTCGGCGTCGAGGGGCTGGAGCGGTTCGTGCGGCGGGAACCGCTGCGGCGGGTGCACGAGTGCGTGTTCGGCGTTCTCGCGTTGGAGAGCGAGCCCGTGGACCCGCGGTTGTAGCCACTCCCAGACCTCGGTGGGGAGGAAGGCATGACGTTCAACACTCGGCTGGCGGAACCGACCTCGCCGGGCAGCTAACGGTGATGAAGGAGTTGCGGGCCGAGGATGATTATTCCGGTTCCAGTTCTGGCGCCGCAAGGAGGCCCGAACCCGGATGCCAGTAGCTTCAAGTGGTCAGCGGTGCTACGCAGAGATCGGTAATCCGTGCTCAGTGCGCGTGAAGCCGGTTCCACGCGCCGTTCCAATCCCGGTGCCTTGTTCTCATCCGTTCGGCTCACTGATAACTGACCGCTGAGCACTTGAAACGGCTGAGATCGCCAAGCTACCGACAGAGCGGGCGGTGGGTGTGGCCCGCGGCCCCGGTCGGTGAGCGGGCTGCGCGATGTCCGTTCGCGAAGCGGCGCCGCCTCGGGCGAGTACCGTATCGGCTCCCAATTAGTCCGATGGCGCAAGCCCGGTGCGCCCGCAGCGAGGCACCCGCCCTGCGGAACCCTAAAACACCGCGCTGGAGCCGCCGCGCCCGCGGGGCCGGTCACCCGGCTCGGGCGGAATCACGGACGGTTTCGGCGGGTAGGGGGTGGGCGCCGCCGGGCGCCCGCCGAGCAGGGCCGAGCGCGGCGGCCCCTTCAGGCCCGCCATCGGACCCGGGGTCGGGCGGAGCTGGTCCGGGTTCGCCCCGTTCGCCCACAACAGCACCCGGCGCGTCACGTCGGCGGCCAGTTTGCTGTTCGCGGGCGGCAGTTCCCCCGGCGGCAGCCCCAGTTCGAGCCCCAACACGTTTTGCAGCACCGCGGCGACCGACAGCGCCATCTCGCGGTTCGGCTGGCGCGCCAGCCCCCGGAGCACATCGACGCCGTCCGAATCGTGCGGGTTGATCCGCAGCATCTGCTCCGCCGCAAAGAGCCGGATCGGCCCCGGCTGGTCCATATTGGTGAGCTTGTCGAGCAGGTCGGCCGAGAGCAGGTTGTGGTCCCGGAGCAGGGCCGCGAGTTCGACCCGCAGGGCGGGCGGGGCGCCCGCGTCGAGCATCATCGCGGCGAGCTGGCTGTAGAGCTCGGGCCGGTCGCCATCGGTCAGGTCGCGGTGGTACTGTTCCAGCAGTGTCTGAATGGCGCGCTGGGCCAGGGGCGCGTGCTCCTCGGCCCAGGTGATGAGATCGGCGATCGCGGCGGCCGGCAGTCGCCCGGAAGCGAACAGCGGACCGTCGGCCGCGAGCCGCGCATCGGCGAGGCACTCGCGCACCCCTTCGCGGGCGTACTGCCAGCGCGCGTCCGCGTTCCACAGGAGCGCCTCGGCGGCGGCGGCCCGCACCTCGGCCGCGGGATCGCGGAGCAGGCGCGCGAGCCCGCCGATCAGTTCGCCGGACTCGACCGCGGCGAGCGCGTAGGCGGCGGCGCTCCGGACCGCCGGCTCGTTGCTCTCGCGGGCCGTTTTCATCACTAACTCAGCTTCCCCCGGCTGCCACTGCGGGCGATACTCCAGCACCCCAAGGGCGGCGCACTGGACCTCCGGGCGCGGGTCCGAGAGCAGCGCGAGGACCGGGCGCACCTCGTCCAGAACGGCCCCGCGCAAACCCGCTACCTCGGGCAGCCCGCGGCAGTCGGTGAGTTGCATCGGCCAGTCGGTGCGGCGCACGAGCTTCGCGCACCACTTGTTCGCCCGGCGAAGCGGCTCGGCCCCGGTGCGGATCAGGTCGTGAACCGCCGCGAGCCCGACCGCCGTGAGGAGCAACACGCTCTGACCGATGTGAACGGTCCAGTCGTGTGACCCGCGGGTGGGCACCCACAGCCACGCGAGGGCGATCAGGTACAGGATGATGAGCGACGCGCTCACCGGGGGGCGCCACACCGGGTGGGAGCGGAAGAGCGTGAGCACGAAGAGGCCCTGCACGCCCGCGCCCACGTAAAGCGCGAGCAGGTGCGTGCGGAACCCGAGAGCGGCCAACAGTGCGGTCGGCAACAGTAACAGCGCGACGCTCACGCCCCGGCCGAAGAAGCCGAGATCGTGACGCAGCGCCGGGGTGGACCAAGCCATTGAGCGACCTAACCCGACCGGAGCCGGGAGAACCGGCGCCGCACGCCGTAAGGGGGGGCGCGCGACCACCTTTACCGAACGGGACTTTGGGTTCGGTCAGTAAGCGTAACTTAACTCGTGATTCAGCCGCGGTCAAAAAGGCACGCCGAAAGTCATAACCTTGGAGGTCAGGAAGTCGCAAAACGGACGTTGACGACGCCCCCCGACTTTACGACCTTCGATCATAGCGACTTCCGACCGGGGAGAGGGTGCCCATGTACGCCGTTTTCGAGTGCGTCGCTCTGGCGGTCAAGGAGCACGGGGTTCAGGGACTCGTCGAACTGGTCCCCGGCGGCCAGTTCGCATTCAAGGTCGCCCAGCAGGCGTACACACTTTATTGCGAGCGAAAGAAGGTCGCCGCGCTCCGGGAAGAGATCGCGAAGGTCGCGGCGGCGAGCACCGAAGAAGCCAAGAAGGTCGCGGAGCAGGTCGCCCGGCAGGTCGTGAACGAGGGGCCGGTCGAGGACCGGCTCACGCTGGAGCTCTACCTCACCCAATTCCCCAGTGCGGTGCGGCAGTCGCTGAAACGGGCCGAAGACCCGACCGGCAAGACGGTCCCGTCGGACTTCGCGGTCAACGAGCCCGAGGACCTCGCGAAGCTGCTCCCCATGCGGGTGCCGCACTTCCGGCCGGGTGCGGACCTGCCCGGGCGCCCCGGCTGGAAGCTGGAAGAGCTGTTGGGCGCCGGCGGGTTCGGTGAGGTGTGGCTGGCGCGGCACAGCTTCCTCCCGCACCCGCGCGCGGTGAAGTTCTGCACCGATGCGAAGGTCCGCGCGAAACTCACCTCCCACGAAGGCCGCGTCATCGCGCGCGTGATGGAACAGGGGCACCACCCGAACGTTGTTCCCCTGCTCGATGCGGTCCTGGACGGCGAAGCGCCGTGGCTGATGTACGAGTTCGTCGGTGGCGGGAGCTTGATCGACCTCGTTCACCGGTGGCAGAGCCTCCCGGCCGCGGAGCGCGAAGCGGCCACCGTGCTCGCGGTCACACAACTGGCTCTCGCGGTGGGCACGTTCCACCGGCTCAGCCCCGCAATCGTTCACCGTGACCTGAAGCCCGCGAACATCCTCCTGAGTGCGGAACTCGGAGCGCGGAACTCGGATTTGAAGACCGAAAGCCCGCCTTCCGGCTCCGCGCTCCGAGTTCCGCCTTCCTCGCTCAAGATCACGGACTTCGGCATCGGCGGTGTGGCGGTGGACTACCTGCGCACGAACCCGGGCGGGCTGTCGATGATGACGGGGTGGCTGGAAACGTCGCTCCGCGGGTCGTACACGCCACTGTACGCCAGCCCGCAGCAGGCGCGCGGGGCGAAGCCGGACCCGCGCGACGACGTTCACGCGCTCGGGGTGATCGCGTTCCAGATGCTGACCGGCAAACTCGCCGAAGCACCGGGTACGCGGTTCGAGCGCGAACTGAAGCGGCGCGAGGTCTCGGAACCGCTGATCGAGATCGTGGGCGATTGCGTGGACAACGAGCCGTCCGGGCGCCCGAAAGACGCGGCCGAACTCGCCGAGCGCCTGAGCAAGCTGAAGGTCGAGAAGCCCCTCTCCGCCAATCCCGCCCCTGTCCCAAACAAGGGAGGGGAGAAAGGCCACGCCCCCGCCAGCCCCTCGACGAGCGGAGCGAAGGCCCCTCCACCGGCCCCGGCGAGCATATCGGTTCCGGTTTCCCCGCCCCTCAAAAAAGGGGAAGAGGTTGGGGGAAAAGGAGTTCCGGCCGCGCCGAAACCGACGCCCTCGGGGCTCGAAGGCGGCGCGGCCCCGGTTTCGATCCTCGCGCAGGCGGTCCCGGCGGAACCGGAGAAGTGGCTCATTCCCTTGCGCGGAACGTGGTTCTCGCGCCCGACCGACAAGCCCGATTCGCAGTGGGCGCCGACCAGCGCGAAACTGCCCGGGGATGTCATCGCGAAGCCCGGCGAGGCGTACCGGCTCGCCCTCAATCCCGACACCACCGGTGACGCCGAACTCGTGAAACTCAAGGCGCTCGCCGGCCTACCGGGGCTGGAAGCGATCGACCTCTCGGGCTGCGTTCGGGTCACCGATGCGGGCCTCATGCACCTCGCGAGCCTGCGCGGGCTGAAGGCCGTCGGGCTGGCCGACACGCAGGTCACGGATTCGGGCGTCACCCTCCTGCTGACGCGGTTCCCGGACCTCGAAGCGGTCGGGCTGGCGAACGCCGCTTACGTCTCGCAGACCGTCGTTCCCTACCTCGCCAAGATGCGCAAGCTGAAGTTACTCGCGCTCCCCCCGCGGGCCGACACGATCGACGTGCGGGTCGAGTTCCAGAAGCGCCGGCCCACGTGCCAGTTGGTGTGAATCCGCTCGCACCGCGCCCTACGTTTGAGTGCTCGCGCCCCACCGTGGGGCCGCGAATCCCAATTTCTCAACGCGGGCGGGATAAGTATGGACCTGGCACAAGCGGTTGGTAAACATGCGGAGTGGAAAGTCAAGTTGCGCAAGGCGATGATCACCGGGGAGCCCCTCGACGCGGCCACGATCGGAACGGACAACTGTTGCGAACTCGGGAAATGGCTCCACGGCGAGGGGCGAACAAAGTTCGGCACGCGCCCGGCGTTCCCGGTGTGCGTGTCGCGGCACGCCGCGTTTCACGTCGAGGCGGGAAAGGTCGCACGGGCCATCAACGCAAAACGGTTGGTCGAGGCCGAGGCGGCGCTCGAATCGGAAGCCGGGTACGGGACCGCGTCGAGCGCCCTGGGCGCGGCCCTCATGAACCTGAAACGGGAGTGCGGGCTGTAAGCCCATGCCCGTACAGACGCGAGCCTCGATTTGAACGGACCTCACGCGATGTCCAAAACGCTCCTTGACGGTGAAGCTGTATTCACCATCGCCGAGTTCCTCACTCCGGCCGAGTGCGCCTCCTTCATCGCGCAGAGCGAGGCGATCGGGTTCGGCGATGCGCTGCTCGCCGGCGCGGTGGTCAAGGAGTTCCGCGACAACGACCGGGTGATGCTCGATGACCCGGCACTCGCCGCACGTCTGTTCGCACGGGCGAAGCCCCACCTGCCGCCCACGATTGAGGGGCGGGAACTGGCGGATTTCAACGAGCGCTGGCGGTTCTATCGGTACGGCCCGG
>DASWYH010000162.1:0-2783 GCA_036405095.1 Gemmata sp.
CCACTGACCACTGACCACTGACCACTGACCACTGACCACTGACCACTGACCACTGACCACTGACCACTGACCGCGGCGGGCTCGCACGCGACCCACGGGAAGGCCATGCCGATGTCCGCCGCTCCGTTCCCGCGCGTGAAAGGTCCCCGGGCGGAGCCGCGGAGGCCCGTGGCATGAGCGCGCGCGCCGGGTTCCTCGCCGCGATCCTGGAGAGCCCCGCGGACGACGCCCCGCGGCTGGCCTACGCGGACTGGCTCCGCGAGCGGGACGACCCGTTCGACCAGGCCCACGGGCGGTTCCTCGCCGCGGGGCTGGCGCTGCACCACATGCCCGAGCCCGTGGCGGGCAACGAGGGGCCGTACTTCGAGGCCCTCGCGGCGCAGAACGACACCGCCCTGCAGGTGGTCGGGGTCCAGGCCCGGCACCTGCTCGGGTGGGCGCCCGGCGCGATCGCCTGGGACAACGCAACCGGCGCGCCGGGCCGGGTCACCGCGGCCGTGCTACCGGAGTCCCGGCCCGACGAGTCCCCGACGGCCCGCCGGGCGCGGCGGCGGGACCCGGCGCCGCGGCCCGCGCTGACCTGGGAGCGGGGGTGCCTGGCGGCCGTCTGGCTCCCGCTCGCCACCTGGGCCGGCTGGTGCGTGCGGCTGGTGCACCTGTGCCCGGTCCAGTGCGTGCGGTTCCACGAGGTCCCCGGGCTCGTGGTCCGCATCGAGCGGACCGGCGGCGGCGGCTGGTGCTGCCTGGGCGAGCTGGAGCTGCCCGAGATCAAGCGGGGCGGGACCGTCGTGCGCCCGCGCGTGCGCGCCGCGTACTCGTGCCCGGCCGCAGCGACCCCGGCCCACACCCGTGAGGTGCTGGTACGAAGCGCCTGGGAGTGGACCGACCTGGTGCTGCGCCGGCTCCGGCTCACCGCCGGCGACTTCTGGCCCGGGCCGGCCGAATGGGACGGCCCGCACCCGGCCGACGCGCTCAGGGCCCGCGAGGGCCTCGGGCTCGATTAGACCGCGCCCGCCCGTCCCGGTCCCACCCTCACAGCGGCCCGGGAACCGTTCGTTCGCCCGGAGCCCGGCGGCGCCGCGGTACGGGAGCGGGCGCACCTTCACCCCCCCGACCGGACGCCCCGCGGCTCGGAGCCCGCGGCCCCGGGGCGCGGGCCGCACGCTTTGCGCGCGGCGTGGCACACGAACAGGCCGCACCCGATGCCGATCACGTCGATGAGCACGTCGCGGGGGCTCCCGGAGCGGTTCGGGACGAACGTCTGACCGATCTCCGTTGCGGCGCCGTGGAGGGCCAGGAGCGCCACCAGCGCCCAGCGCCCGCGCCGCGAAACGGGCAGCGCGTGGACCAGAACCGTGAGGAACGCGTACGCGCCCGCGTGCAGCGCTTTGGCCAGCACGAACCGCCAGTCGGCCCCCAGATCGGCCGTCAGCGCTTCGGGCACCGGGATCGGTTCGAGCAGCTTCCAGGTCCACAGCCCGAGGAACGCGGCGAACACGACGAACCGGAACCGGTCGCCGCGCCCCGTGCCCAGCCCGTCGGGCGGGGGGCCGGGGGGGAGCGGTTCGGGGGCGGGGGGGCGGGGGGCTTCTGTGCTCATCACTTGTGCGGGCCGAGTTCGCGGAGCCGGGTCTTCAGGTACTTGGCCCGGGCCGCGTTCCGCTCCTCGCCGTCGAGGGGGTGGCCCGCGAGCTTCTGGAGGTGCGCCGACTGCGTGTGAATGAACAACTGGTTCACCGCGGTCACCGGGATGCTGTCGAGCAGGTGCAAGTGGATCCCCAGCCGCACCGCGGAGAGCAGCTCCATCGTCTCCTCGGCCGTGATCATGGTGGCGCTGCCGAGGGTGCCGATGGCGCGGGCGGCGCGGTCGTGCTCGGCCTGCCGCCGCTCCTTCACGAGCGCGGCCCGGGCCTGCCGCTCGTACTGCATGATCGTCACGATCACCTCCCGGATCTCGCCGAGGATTTTGGCCTCGCTCTTGCCCAGGGTGACGTGGTTGGAGATCTGGTACAGGTCGCCGAACGCGCGCGAGCCCTCCCCGTGCAGCCCGCGCACCGCGAGGTTGATCTTCTGGAGCGCGCGGAACACCTTGTCGATCTGCTTGGTGAGGCCCAGCGCCGGGAGGTGCAGCATCACGCTGGCGCGCATCCCGGTGCCCACGTTCGTGGGGCACGCGGTCAGGTAGCCGAACTGGGTGTGGAAGGCGTAGGTGAGCCGGTGCTCCAGGGCGTCGTCGAGCCGGTCGATGTCCTGCCACGCCTCGTCGAGCGCGAACCCGCTCCGGAGCACCTGGAGCCGCAGGTGGTCCTCTTCGTTGACCATCACGCTGGCGGTCTCGGTCGGGTCGAACGCGACGCCCCGCGGCCCGTCCAGCCCGCCGGCGAGTTCGCGGCTGATGAGCTGGCGCTCCACCAGGAACTGGCGGTCCAGCACCGCCATCGACGGGATGTCGGCGTACTCGAGCTTGTGCGGCGTATCGGACCTGACGATGGCCTCCTTGGCGAGCCGGATCACCTCGGCCTTGTGCGCGGCCGTGGCGCGGGTGGCGAACGGCAGGTCGGCGAGGTTCCGGGCCAGGCGGATCCGCGTGGACACCACCACGTCCGACTCGGGGCCGGTGCCGCGGAGCCATTCGCCCAGGTTGGGGAGCAGGCCGTCGAGGTTCATAGCGAGAGTTCCACGTTCCGAGTTCCAGACGCGAAGCCGGGCCCACAACCGGGAGCCGAGGCCCCCGGGCCGGAACCGCACAGTCCAAAGCCTATCGGCGGGGGGGCCTCGTGGCT
>DASWYH010000163.1:0-1853 GCA_036405095.1 Gemmata sp.
CCTTGAGGTTCCGCTCGCTCCGCTCCTGCTCCTTCATGCTCTGGAAGTCGACCGGGAAGTTGATGTGGGCGACCCCGTGGCGCGCGAGCGCGGTGCGGCACGCGTTGTGGGCGACATTCTCGACGTGCGCGACGCCCATCACCCGGGTGCTGTACACCGCCACGTCCGCGAGCACCCGGTCGAGGTTCACGTCCTGCTGGGAGTGGGTGTCGATCAGGTCGTGGAAGTGGTGCCCGGTGATCGCCAGTACCGGCTGCCCGTCCATCTTCGCGTCGTACAGCCCGTTGAGCAGGTGGATGCCGCCGGGGCCGCTGGTCGCCAGGCAGACGCCCAGCTTGCCGGTGAACTTGGCGTACCCGCAGGCCATGAACGCCGCGGACTCCTCGTGCCGGACGTGGACGAACCGGACCTTGTCGCTCCGCGCGCGGAGCGATTCCATGATGCCGTTGATCCCGTCGCCGGGGAGCCCGAAGATCGTGTCCACGCCCCACTCGATCAACGCATCTATCAAAATGTCGCCGCCCGTGCGCGCCATGTTCGGTTCCTTCGCGAGTAGAAAAGGAGGCTTGCGTTCGGCGCGCGTCACCGCGCGGCGCGCTCCAGGTCGGTGACCAATCCGCGGAGCCGCGCGAGCCCGCCGACCCGGTCGGCGAGCCGGCGGATGTCGAGTTCCACCTCGGGGGTGAGACTCGCGCTCGTTTGGGAGCGGTCGTGATTGGAGGGCGGACCCGGGGCGTCGATCCCCGGGGGCAGGTCGGCCTGAGTCGTGACCAAGTCGTCCGAGCTTGAGTGGTTGGCCATTGTTGTGTCCTCCCGGTGCAGTGCTCACCGGGAGGGCGGACGCAAGAGACGCGCCGCGCGGTCACCGACGGGACGGTCCTGGCCGAATTGCTCGCTCTCCTGACGACGGACGCGGTTGCGCCGTCGTCAGGAGAGCGGGTTCACTCCGCCTTCACATCCAGGTCGAACTGAATCGTGGCCTCCTTCATATTCTTCTGGTCTTTGGCCCGCACAGCGATCTGTACCTTGTGGTCGTTGACGAGCTTCGCATTCGGGCTCGCCTTGACGGTCACGTCCACCGAGTCCTTCCCGGTCGGGATCGTCAGTTCCGGCGTGACCACCGAGACGCCGGCCGGCAGGTTCTTGATCTCGACCTCGACGGGACCGGCGAAGTTGTCGCGGTCGATCCGGACGCTGAACTTGTCGGTCCCGTTGCGCGCGACGTTCTGGTCCCCTGGGCTGATCACCGTCAGTTCACGGGTCTCGCCCGGTTCGGTCGGGTTGGTCGCGGGCGCGGTGCTGCTGCTCTTGTCGCAGCCGGTCGAGACGAGCAGGATCACGAGAGCCAGTGTTGCGAACGTCGAGCGCATCATGTGCCTCCGTTGGGAGTGAGGACGAGGGGGTGCGCCACACAGCGAGGTCTGCGGGCGCTGAAGCGCTCGGCTCCGCTGCAACCGCGGCGCCGGCCCATACATTCAAAGCAACTTTTTGGGCCCGGCGACCGCAGTTGCCGGGGTCGCCGATTTTCGCCGGGGACACATTCCCGACACGTTACCGGCCCCGCCCGGCGCGCCGGTTGCGGCCCTTCAGGCGGGGGCGGCTAACGTTTTTGGAGCTTTCGATGAAATCGATACGATCAATCGCCGTGACTGCTGTTCTCGCATTCGCTGGTCTGATGGCCGCTCCGGCTCCTGCCGGGGCGGATGACAACACGCAAGCCGTGAGCTGGCGCCGCGGTTATCACAGCAACTGGTACGGCGGCTACAACCGTCCGTACTACTGGAACTACAACACCTCCAACTACAACCCGTACCGCGGCTACAATCAGTACCGCAACTGGTCCGGGACCACGA
>DASWYH010000164.1:0-9782 GCA_036405095.1 Gemmata sp.
ACCGTCCCGGTTGTGAGCGCGTAAGCCGCGCCCAACAGCCCCACATCGACGCCCCCAAAGGGGAGCGCGATCAGCAGCACCGGCCCCCCGGCGAACACCGCCGTGAGTACGAACGCGATCCGCCCGACGGCCTTGCCGAACACGATCTCGCGGTCGCTCAGGAGCGTGGTGAGTAGCAGTGGGAGCGTCTGGCGGTCCTTCTCCTCGGCGACCGCGGAGGCGGCCACCGCCGGCGCGATCGCGACCACGGCCGCGAGCTGGACCTCGAGGACCAGGAGCGCGAACGTGCTCGCGAAATCGGCCGACTCGCGCGGGGACAGCGCGTGCGTGCGCGTGAGGAAAATGTCGCGCACCGGGAGCGGGGAGAACCAGAACGTCGCGAACGCGAGGAAGGTGAGGAGCAGCGTATAGAGCAGCACCAGGCGGACGCGCATGGCGAGCCCGCGCCGGGCCAGCCGGCACAGTTCCCACCCCGCGAGCGCGCCGACCGCACCGAACGGGCGCACGCTACTGGTCCTGGAGGCCGAGCGCGATCCCGGCTCGGCCGAACGGGCCGACCGCGGCGGGCCAGACGCTCACCTCCGCCACCTCGCCGGTGCGGCTGCCCGAAACGCGGGTGTTCTGCCGCGCGACCCACAGCCGGCCCCAGGCCTGCCCGGCCCGGAGGTCCTTCGGGAGCTTCTCCGCGGGCGGCAGCTCGGCCCAGCCCTCGTCCGCCTTCTCTCTCGGGGCGCCGGCGACCCGCATCTGCACCGCCGCGCCCTTGGCCCACTCCCGGAGCCCCTCATCGGCGATCAGCTTGGCGAACTCCTTGGCCTGATCGTGACGCCCCTTCTCGGCCGCGATCTGCACGAGCCGGAGCACCGAATAGGGGGAGACCGACCTGTTCGCCTTGTTCGCGCTCACCAGGCCCAGCGCCGCGTCGAGCGCCGGCCCCGGGTCGCCGGCCCAGTCGGCGCAGAGCACGAGTGCCCGCACCTGACCATCGGCCGCGCCCGACGCGCTGCGCCGCTGTGCGAGCTTGAGGGCCTCGTCGGGCTGGTTGTCCAGCAGGTGCTTGCCGACGTAGGCGAACCGCGCCGCTTCCGGAACCGGGTCGGCCGCAGGCGGCGAAATGAGCTGGGGCGGTTTGTCGCCCCCGAGTGCGAGGAACAGCGTCTGGGCGCTGGCGGGCGTCGGCGTGCCCTGCATCAGGGCCGGCCCCCGGGCCTTCAGCTCCTCAACGACCTTGCGCGGGAGCGGCGAGTCCTTCTCCGCCCGGAGCACCTCCAGCGCCACGATCGCCTTGCCCTCGTCCTGTTCGTTCTGAGCGAAGATCGTCAGGGGGAGCAGGTCGGCGGCCAGGGCCGGTTGCCCGTGCCTGGTGAGGGCGCGGGTGAGGCGCCGGGCGAGGTGGTTCTTGCACTCGAACCGGACCCCCTGGACCAGGGTGAGCGTCTGGCGCAGCTCCTCGTGAACGGTGAACACCCGCTCGTTGAGCCGGGGCTTGATCGTGAACTCGGGCACCCAGCGGATGCGGATCTGGTCGCGGATCTGCTGGTCCGTGCCGCCCAGCGCGAGCAGCGCGACGGCCAGTTCACACGCGACCGCGTTGCGCGCCGACCCGGGGGGCGCCTTGCGCAGCACGTCGCGGGCCTTCGCGAAGTGTTCGAGCCCCTCCCGGAGCTTCTTCGGGTCGTCGTGCCGCACCGCGTGTTCGCCCGCGGCAATGAACAGGAGCGCGGAGCACAACTGCACCTCCGCCGGCGCCTCGGCCGGGGGGAGCGCGCCGGTGGTCCTGGCGAACTCCTCAAGGCTCTCTTGCATCAACTTGTCTTCTTTGGTGTCCACGCGCGCTTTGAACAGCGACACCACACCGAAGACCAACCCGCCGAGGAGGGCGAGGATGATGAACCCGAACGTCGCCATCCGCTTGAGCGACCGGGGTTCGTACTCGATTCCGTCGGCACCGGCTTCGGTCAGTGCCTTCCCGGACACCAGTTGCGTGTCGGCCGCGTCCTGCACGCCTTCGAGTTTCTCAACGTTCTGCTTCGCGAGCGTGGGGGCCTTGCTGCGGTTCTGGCGCCAGTCGAGCGGGGCGTCCGTCTTGGCCTCGGGGATCTTCACCCGCTGGCGGCACTCGGGGCACAGCGCGTTCTTGCCCGCGCGCGTCAGCGGTTCGGTCCACTTGCAGTTACAGTGCGGGCACTCGACCGGGATGATCTGTTCGGCCGCGTCCCGTTCGGCCGGGGCCTTTTCGTCGGCGAGGGCCGCGAGCGCCTCGGCCTCTTTCGCCGCGAGTTCCTCCGCCGAGAGCCGCGCCGGGTGCTCTTCCGGAACCGTGACCGGGTGCGGAATCGTGATCTTGTTGCCACACGTTTTGCACTTGGCCGGCTTCCCGGCCAGTTCGTCCTTGAGCCGGTAAGCGTGCTGGCAGTGCGGGCAGTTGAACTCGATCGCCATATCCGTTGGTCCCGCGGCGGAGTCAAGAACGGGAGACTTGTAAACCCATTATCCACCAGAATGCGGCGAGAGGCAATCGGGCACTCGCGAACTCAACGGTTCGGGTTTGCGAGCCGGGTTCCGGTCGTTTCAGGTCGGGAGCAGGCGTGTGAAAGCCCGCGCCCCCTGAATGTGCGCGGCAAAAGGCGCAAAGTTATGAAGGGACGATGTGAAGGCGGCGGAACCGCTCTCCGGGCATCCCGGGGGCGCGTACAACACCCGAGCCCTTCCGAACTGAGGCCAGCTATGCGCGCGCTACCGGTGATCCTTGGTGCGTTCTGGTGTTCCCAGGTCTTCGCAGCGGAACCCGCGCCCGCGCCTCACGCGCTCGAACGCGCGTGGGTCGAATCGTCGCTGCCCACGGCCGGGCCGCGGATCAGGCAGTTCGCGTTCGACGCCGACCCGAGCACGTACTTCGCGTCGGAACGCGACGCCGCGAAAACGGATCACTTCACGCTCCGGTTCGAGAGCCCGGTGAGGCTCAAGACGGTGACCGTGCTGACCGGTCGCCCGAACGGCGACGACAAACTCACCGCCGGCGCGCTCGAGCTTTCGGCCGATGGCACCAAGTTCGAGCCGGCCGCGGAGTTCACGAACGGGACAGCTTCCGCGGCCCTCAAAGGGCGCGCGGTGCGGGCCGTTCGCGTGCGGCCTACCGAAGACTTGAAGCACCCCCTCATCGTGCGCGAGATCACGCTCGACACCGACCCGCGGGTGAGCACGTTCCGCTACCCGATCGAGTTCACGATCGATGTCACCGACGCGCCCGAAATGCGCGAGTGGACCGAGAAAGTCGTCCGCGTGTGCGAGCGCGAGTACCCGATGATTTGTGACACCCTGACCAGCGAGGAGTTTCGACCGCCGACCCAGATCCGGCTCGCGATGAAGGCCGACTACAACGGCGTCGCGATGGCCGGCGGGAACCGGATCACGGGGTCCGTCAAGTACTTCAAGGCGCACCCCGCCGACATCGGCGCGATGGTCCACGAAACCGCCCACTGCGTGCAGAGCTACCGCGGCCGGCGGCTGCCGGGGTGGCTGGTCGAGGGGATCGCCGATTACGTGCGGTTCTGGAAGTTCGAGCCGGGCACCGCGGGCCGCGTGAACCCCCAGCGGGCCGCGTTCGACGGCAGCTACCGCACCACCGCCGCCTTCCTCGCGTTCGTGGCCGACCGGTACGACCGACAGGCGGTTACGAAACTAAACGCCATCCTCCGCGCGGACCGCTACAACCCGGGCGTGTGGAAAACGTTGACCGGCAAGACGGTCGAAGAACTCAACAAAGAGTGGCGCGAGTCGCTTGCCCGCTGAGCGTCGCGCCCCTACTCCCTGTCACCCAAAAACAAACTCTGCGGAGCCCTGGACCCAACCAACCTCCTGGGTTCGGCTTGTCTGACCCACCGAAACGGGTATGGGCACCGGGGGCTTTGTTGAGGGGACAGAAATGCGCGTGTTGGTCGTTCTGGTCGCGGCAGCTCTGGCCGTTCAGGCCACCGGGTGCTGTCGCTGCTGCCATTGTTTCAGCAACTGCAATTCGCAACGGCCGCCGCAGGAGCTGCCGCGCGACGACCGCATCCCCCCCACCGCGCTGCGGCCCGAGGGCGCGCCCGCCGCGCTCCCGAAAGCGAGCACCGACCCGCGCCCGACGGGGGCCTACGGCGGAGTGCCGTGAGAGCGAGTTTCGGGAAGGCAGAGGAGCCGCGACCCGTCCGGACCGGTAATTCAAGACCCCGGCGGGCGGCGGACCGCAGAAGACACCGATAGCGGCGGTGTTGACATTTTGCGGATCGCGGACCCGGTGCTGAGGGCGGGTTCGCGGACCACTTTCATTTTCCCGAACACCCCGTCGGGGAGTTCGACGCGCAGTCTGAGTTCCCGAAGAATCGCGGCCATGAACTCGCGGCAGCTCATGAACCGGTCCTGGGGCACCGGGGAGAGCGCACGCGTGAGGGGGGCGCGCTCGGCCTCCGTCACGCCGCTCAGATCGAGTAACGGGCGCTGCGACGAGCGCGACGTTTCCCGCGCCGGTGCCGGGAACGGGAACGCCCCGGTGCGGAGCGCATAGTACGTGACCGCGAGGCTGAACTGATCGGACCAGTCCGAGATCGAGCCCAAAAAGACTTCCGGGGCCGCGTACTCGCGCGTCCCCTGGCGCGAGCACGGGGTGCTCGGTCCGTGCGTCGGGGTCGCGAGCCCGTGGTCGGTGAGCTTCGCCACGTCGCCGAACAGCAGGATGTTGTTGGGCTTCACGTCGCCGTGCTGGAACCCGACCCGGCGCCCGTCGCGCAGGTGCTGCCGGGCGTTCAGGAAGTCGAGCGCCTCGGCGACCTGCCACAGATACAGGCACAGCGTCGGGAGTTCGAGGTCCTGCCCGAGTTCGTCGCGGTACACCTGCATCAGGTCGAGGAGGGTGGCCTCGGCCAGTTCCATGTTGATGACGAGGTAGCCCGGGATCGACCAGACGTCGTGCGTTTTGACGATGTACGGGTGCTCGAGGCTCTGGAACGACTTCACCGACCGCAGCTCGCGGGCCGTGGTGGTGGTGTTCGAGGTCGGCATGAACTTGAGCGCGACCGGCGGCCCGTGGGGCGCCTCT
Source organism: Gemmata sp. (assembly GCA_036405095.1). Lineage (GTDB taxonomy): Bacteria > Planctomycetota > Planctomycetia > Gemmatales > Gemmataceae > Gemmata. The sequence goes on from DASWYH010000164.1 coordinate 5,078, forward strand.
GCTTCCCACACTTCGGCGAACCCGCCGCGCCCGCGGACGCGCCGGAGCCGGTAGCCCGGAGAGGGCTCCGCGCCCACGGCGAAGGCGAACGCACCGGGCGTGGTCGATCGTATGTTGGGAAGCGCCGACAACACCGATCCCCTGGAGAACCGAGTCGCCGCGGGGCAAAGGGCACCCGTGGCGGGAGGGCGGGACCAATTCCTGCCGAACTGTAGCACACCGAAGCTGGTGCGAGGGGGGCGCCGAGCGGTTTCACCGGGTTCGGCCGAAAATCTCCGCTCCGACAACATTCGCGTCACGCGCCCGCCGGGATTGTGCTGTAACTCCAGCCCAGCGGTTTGCCGTTCTGGTACGGCATCACACCGTGAAATTGCTTCGCGGAGGGGTCGAACACCAGTGGCAGAAAGAACCGGTCACCCTCCCAGAGGGGAAGTGCCGGAACGCGCTCGACCGCGACCCACTCCAAGGCGCCTTCCGGGTTCTCGGTGAGCGGCGTGCCGGAAAACCGATTCACGCGAAAGATGAACCCGAACCAGTCCTCACTGTTCCGGCCGAACCCGGGCCACGAGATCGTTCCCGCCAACTGGATGTCGTCGCACTCGATCCCCGCTTCCTCACGCACCTCGCGCCGGAACCCGGCGACCACGTCCTCGCCGGGCTCGAGCTTACCACCGAGCCCGTTGTACTTGCCGAGGTGCAAGTCGCCGGGGCGCGCGTTCCGGTGGACCATGAGCACCTGCCGCCCGTCGGGCGAGAACACATAGCCGAGCGTCGCGAGCGTGGGGGTGTATGGCATCGGGGGGCGCGGGAAATGGAACGTGGTCAGAAAGATGGATGTCGCGCGGCCGACGTTCTACCCGCGGCCCCGGACCCCGCACGCGAGAGTGGCTCGTGTGGCCACCGCGGTGCTTTCGGGTCAAGTTGACTCGGCGTCTCGCGCGTCGTCGCGGTTATTGGGCGCCTTGTCTCCGACCGCGGGAAGCGGTTTCCAGGCGGCGACGATGGCGCGAACCTGCTTGAGGTCCTGGTCCGTCACTCCTTCGCGCCGTGGGTAACGGCGCTCCAGGGCGTCGAGCAGCGTTTCCCACATGTCGAGCGACGGGTGAGCCACGGGCGCCCAGGTCTCGTACCGGCGGAACCGGACCTTGAAGTTCCACGCGCGCGCGAACCGTTCCGCGCGCACGGAGCGCTTGTCGCCGGTCACGGGATCTTCATCGGTCCACTCGATTTGCATATTGTCGCACGCGCCGAGTTCGGGTGTACAATTTCAGGATATCGGATCGGCCCGCGTGCGGGAGTCCGGTTTGTGAACGCCGTTGCGGAGCCGCGGGGAAGATGCTGCTTTTTGAAGACCACCGAGACGAAACGGCGGCCGTTGTTCACAAAGCGGTTGTTTACGCCGTGGCGTTCTCCCCGGACGGCTCAACGGTCGCGACCGGCGCCCGCGACGGGTCCGTATTCGTGCGCGACGCGGCCGGACACGTGGTCTCGCTTCTGGAGCGCGGGCCGAAGACGTTTCCGGTTCACGCGCTCGGTTTTTCGCCGAGCGGATCGGCTCTGTTCGTCGGCGGCGCCACAGGATGGTATGGGTACAAGCGCACCGAAGAGGGGTGGAAAGAGTTCGGTGCTAAGTCGGCACTTCCGGTCACATCGTTAGCGGTTCTGAGCGAGCGCACGGTTGTGATCGGCACCGGCGACCGCTTTCGGGCCAGCGGTGGGACGCTGGAAATCTGGGACGTGCCGAACGACCGCCGGGCGCCCGATTATTTCAATGAGCCGAACGGGGTCCGCGCGATCACATCGAGCCCCGCAAAGAAAACCGTGGCGTGGGCCACGGGGCACCGCAAAGTCAAAATCTGGGACATCACCACACCGAAGCCCATCGAGCTCCCTCAAGCCAGCGACTGTCCCGCCCTCGCCCTCAGTTCTGATGGTTCAACGCTCGCGGTCGCGGGCGACTGGAACGCCAAACTTTACGACGTCAAATCCAAGCGCGAAAAGTTGGTCCTCAAGGGCCACAAAGGGCAGGTCCTAGCGGTCGCGTTTTCGCCCGACGGTTCCACCGTCGCCACGGGAAGTTTCGACTTTACGGTGCGGTTGTGGGACACGGCAACGGGTAAAGAACGGATGAGCTACAAGTGGGACATCGGCCGCCCGTACTGCCTGACCTACGCGCCCGACGGGTTCCGTATTGCGGCGGGCGGCGACCTGGGCCGAGTGGTGATTTGGGACACGGAGTGAAAACGGGAACAGCCCGGGCAGCGGCAAAAAGAGCCACTCGCCCCGGCTGGCGTCGGAAACGGGTTCGGTGTGGCGCGTCAGCGCGGAGGGTAGGATTCGCACCTACGGCTTCGGGGGATTAGCCCGACGAGTTGTCTGCTACTCGACCCCCGCCGGGCCGCGTCAGCCGCGGATACGGAACGTGATCCGACCCTTGGTGAGGTCGTAAGGCGAGATTTCCACTTTGACCCGGTCACCGGGGATAATGCGGATGTAGTGCTTCCGCATCTTGCCGCCGATGTGCGCGATCACCTCGCCGCCGATGTCCAACTGGACCCGGAAGGTGGTGTTCGCGAGAGCCTGGGTGACGCGGCCCTCTACCTCAATCGCTTCTTCCTTAGCTTTTTGCATGTTGTCGTTGCGTGCCTCAGAGAGATCGGGCGAAACAAAATCGCCTACGAGTTATTGTACCCCTGTAACGGGCGCACAATAGGACTATAACGCCGAATCGTTCGGATTACGAGTGCATCGTTTCCCATTTCCCCGAAATACATCTTTCGGTGTCCCGCGAATTGCTCTCCACGAGAACTCTCAAAATCCGTTCCGTCGCAAAGTGCGTGCCGGCCCCTAGAATGGCTGCACTCATCACCTCGGGATTCCCGCACCATGCTCACACTCGGCAAGTACTCGATTGGCGTCGGCGACCGGTTCGCTCATCAGGCCAAGGCCCAACTTCAGGCGTGCGTTCTCGCGGCCCAGAGCGGCGCCGAGGTGATCCCGGTGTGGAACAAATCGAACCGCGAGCACACCATCATCGGGTCCGAGCCAGCGAGTGTGCGGGCCAGCGCCGATGCCGCGGTGCGCGACCTCAAGTGGACCAAGCCCTACCACGTCGACGCCGACCACATTCGGCTCAACACGGTTGAGCGCTTCATGCCGGCGTGCGACTTCTTCACGATCGATGTGGCCGATTCGATCGGCCACCCGGCCAGCGCGAACGCGGTGAAGATTTTCACCACGCGACACCCGGAGTTGCTCGGCACGCTGTCCATTCCCGGGGTCGCGGAACCGTTCACGACCACCCCGGCGGATATCGAGCGCATCATCGGGAAGTACCTGAAGGCGGTAAAAGACGCGGGCGCCATCTACCACAAGATCGCGTGGACGAAGGGCGCCGACAATTTCATCACCGAAGTGTCGATGGACGAGACCGAAGCGCCCCAGACGCCGCAGGAGCTGCTCCTCATCCTCGCGGCGCTCGCCGATGAAGGGGTGCCGTTACAAACGATCGCCCCGAAGTTTACTGGGCGGTTCAACAAGGGCGTCGATTACGTGGGCGATGTGGCCCAGTTCGAGCGCGAGTTCCGGGACGATCTGGCGGTCATCGCCCACGCGGTTAAGAAGTTCCGGCTCCCGCCGAACTTGAAGTTGAGTGTCCACTCGGGGAGCGACAAGTTCTCGCTGTACGCCCCGATGCGCCGCGCGCTCCGCGACACCGGGGCCGGGGTCCACCTGAAGACCGCCGGGACGACGTGGCTCGAGGAGGTGATCGGCCTCGCGGAGTCCGGCGGCGACGGCCTCGCGCTCGCGAAGGCGATCTACGCGAAGGCGCTGGCGAAGAAGGACGAACTCTGTGCCCCTTACGCAACGGTGATCGACATCGACTCATCCAGGCTGCCCACCGCGGCCGAGGTGGCCGAGTGGAGTTCCGAGCAATTCGTGGGCGCGCTGCGCCACGATCCGGCGAACCCGCTGTTCAACCCGTCCCTGCGGCAACTGATTCACGTGGGGTTCAAGATCGCGGCACAAATGGGCGAGCAGTACCTCAGCGCGCTGCGTGCCTGTGAGGCCGCGGTGTCCCGGAACGTCACCGGCAACCTGTTCGACCGGCACCTGAAGCCGCTGTTCGTGGCCTGAACGGCTCGTTCCCTATCTCGGTGAGGTTCTTTCAAGGCGCACGATCACACGGGGCGACGGCAGCTGCATGAACCCAGCGAAAGTGCCGGTTTTGGGGACGTCCGGTTACCGGCGAGCCGGACGCATGAGTGAAGTCACTTGTCGCTTCGAGCGGGTGCCTCTTGTTACCCCATGTCACCGGGTTCGTGTGAGAAACGGTCCGGCCGCGCCTCGCTCGGCGGGACCGCGAAACGGCTAACGCAGGTGCCCCCGTGCCTTCATCAACTCGACGATCCGGCTGACGCTCTCGTCAACACTGACCTGATCCGTTTGGAGCACGAGGTCGGGCGCGGTCGGCTCCTCGAAGGCCGCCGTTACCCCCGGCATCTGGGCGATCTTGCCCTCATCGGCCAACCGGTACGCGCCGCTCTGGTCGCGTGCCCGGAGCACCTCCAGCGGTGCCGTGCAGTACACCTCCAGAACCCGGTCCCGGCCGATCAGTTGCTTCACCTTTTCGCGCACCGCCTCGTGCGGGGCCACGAACGCCGCGATGGTGATCACCCCGGCGTCGTTCATCAGCTTCGCCACC
>DASWYH010000165.1:0-3991 GCA_036405095.1 Gemmata sp.
TTTTCGGAACCGGTGATTTCGGACCGCCGCCGTATCGTCTATCAATACCTGCGAGCGGCACGGCCGAACCGGCCCGTGTCTCCGGCGGCGAGGGGGCGAATGCGCTGGCTAATCGTTATCGGGCTTCTGATCGGTGCCGCCCTCGCGCTTCAAGCGGGCCTGGTCGCGTTCGCGGGGTACGTCCTTCTGGGCGTGTACCTCTTGTCGCGCTACCTCGCGCGCCGGTGGGTGCGGGACCTCGAAGCGACGCGCTCCTGCGATGCCGCGCCGCGCGAGGTGGGCGAATCCACGGACGTGACCGTGGCGCTCCGGAACACCGGGGCGGTTCCGATCGCCTGGGTGCTGGTCGAAGACCTGCTCCCCGATTTCGCGGTGAAAGCGCGGACCCCGCGGCTCACCGTGAAGGGCAAGCGCGTTCACGTCGTCACGCTCCGCGGGAAGCAGACCAAGATCATCAAGTACAAAGTCACGTTCGCGCTACGGGGGTACTACCCGCTCGGGCCGACGCTGCTCGAAACCGGCGACGTGTTCGGGTTGCACCGCCGGCACCGGGTGATCGGGAAGCCGGCATATGTGATGGTGTACCCGAAGGTTGTTGCGCTGCCGAAGTACAACTTCGCTTCGGAACGGCCCATCGGGGAAGTGCGGCTCCAGAACCGGCTCTTTGAAGACCCCACGCGGACCGCCGGCGTCCGGCAGTACGTCCAGGGCGACCCGCTCCAGCGCGTTCACTGGAAGGTGACCGCGCGCACGGGGCAACTCCACTGTCGCATTTACGAGCCCACAACCCTCGCGGGCGCGACGGTGCTCGTGGACTTCCACCAGGACGGCTACCACAAGCGCGGCGAACCGTTCCGCTCGGAACTCGCCGTGACGACCGCCGTGAGCATTGCGTATGCGGTGTCAGTGCTGAACGTGCAGGTCGGGTTCGCGAGCAACGGGCGCGATGCCGCGGACCGCATCCGCGAGGAGTCGCTCGCGGCCGAATCCGAAGAGGCGAAAGCCGAGGGGCACGCGACCCGCAACGCCGCGCGCGACCGGTTCGAACTGGCCGACGACAGCGACCGCATACGCCCCGTGATCGTGGACACCCGGCGCGGGTTCGATCAGTTCCAGCAGATCCGGGAGGCGCTCGCGCGATTGGAACTCTCGGACGCGCTGACCTTCGCGCGACTGGCGCTCGAAATGTCGGCCCGGATGCCGCGCGATGCCACGCTCATCGCAGTTCTGCCGAGGGTTCCTGCGGAGACCGCGATTGCGCTGGGGACGCTCCGGCGCCAGGGCTTCGCGGTCAGCGCGATCCTCATCGGGTTAGACGAGAACCACAAACTTGAAGCGCACGGCCGGTTGCTCGCGGAGGCGATTCGTGACATCCGGTACGTGAGCACGGAAGCGGAACTGGCACACCTCGGGGAGAACACCGCGGCGAACGCCCCATCGGCGTACACGGTCGATATCCCGCTGGGGTGAGCACTTTTTCCCTGGGACCGCGGGCGTCCCGCCCGCCGCTTCGCGGCTCCCGTGACGAACCGATACTTCGTTCGGCGCGCGGCGCGGTGTAGCGGCGGGCGTCCCGCCCGCGGGCCAGGACCCCGTCGTGCGGGCGCTTCGCTTCGGTGCCGGGTTCGTGTAGCAGCGGGCGGGACGCCCGCGGTCCCAGGGGAAGACCCGCCTCACGATCACTACTCTAGCTCCATGAACCGCGACCGCATCCTCGCCTTCGCCCAGCTCTTGCGCATCCCGAACGTGTTCACCGCGTTCGCGGACATCGCGCTCGGCGCCTGCGCCGGGGCCACCGTCCTTCCGGCCGCCCCGTTCGCGTTCTGGGCGGCGTACTTCGTTCTCGCTCTCGCCTCGGGGTGCCTGTATCTCGCGGGGATGGTGTGGAACGACTTCTTCGACTTCGACGAGGACAAGAAGGCCCGCGCGTTCCGCCCGCTCCCCTCCGGGCGCGTTAGGAAGGGCACTGCCGCGTTTTTGGGTGTGGTGCTTTTTGCGGGCGGTGTGGCGCTGGCGGGCGCCGCCGGGGCGCTTGCACCAGCCTGGAACCACGAACCGCTCGTGTATGCCATCGGGCTGGTTGCGGCCGTCCTCATCTACGATGGCGGCGCGAAGCGCACCCCCTTCGGGCCGGTCGCGATGGCCGCGTGCCGCTTCCTGAACGTGCTGTTCGCGCTCTCGCTGGTCCCCGAAGCGGCCCTGGATATTGAAACGCGGGTCCACCTCGCCGGTGTCGTCGGTACGTACATCGTGGGCGTAACGTGGTTCGCTCGTACCGAAGAGAGTAAGAGCCGGAAGCGCGACCTCGCACTCGCCGCGGGCGTCATCCTGCTCGCGCTGGTGCTCGCCCTGCTGCTCCGCTCGAAGCTCCCGCCCGAGTCGGGAACGGTTGCGTTCCCATACCTGTTGGTAGGGTTCGGGTTCTTCGTGGGGCTTCCCGTTGCGCACGCGATCGGCGACCCCGGCCCAAGGAATGTGCAGCGCGCCGTGAAGCGGTGCGTGCTGGGGCTGGTGTTCCTGGACGCGGTTCTCGCGACGATGTTTGTCGGGCTGCCGGGGCTGCTCATTCTTTTCCTGTTGCTCCCCGCGCTGCGACTGGGAAAATGGGTCTACTCAACCTGACCCGCTCGAACAGACCGGACCCGTGTTCGCCCGATCCTGAAAGATGGCACCCATGTCTACCGACCGCCGCTCGTTCCTGATCGCCGGAGGCGCTACGATGGCCGCTGCACTGATCCCCGATGCACTCCAGGGCGCCGACGCCAGCGACGCGGCCGCGGCCGTCATCAAGGAGCACGTGGCGAAGGTGCGCCCGCTCGAAGTCACCGCCGGGATCGCGTGGTGGAACGCCAACACCACCGGCAAGGACGAGGACTTCAAGAAGAAGGAAGAGGCGCAGAACAAGATCGACGCGGCCCTCTCCGACAAGAAGATGTTCGACCGCGTAAAGGCGCTCAAGGCCGCGGCCGACAAGGGCGAGATCAAGGACGCCGGGGTCGCGCGCCAGATCCAGTTGTTGCACCTCCAATACCTCGAAAAGCAGGTGGCCCCGGAGCTGCTCAAGAAGATCACCGCGAAGGCCAACGCGGTGGAACAGGGCTTCAACGTGTACCGCGCGAAGGTGGACGGCCAGGAGGTGCCGGACAGCAAAGTGCGCAGCACCTTAAAGGGCTCGGATGATTCGGCGCTGCGCCAGAAGATGTGGGAGGCGAGCAAGGGCGTCGGGGGGGCGGTCGCGGCCGACCTCGCCGAACTGGTCGGCTACCGCAACGACGCGGCCAAGCAACTCGGGTTCAAGAACTTCCACGAGCTGCAACTCACCCTCAACGAACAGGACGGCAAAGAGCTGATCAAGCTCTTCGACGATCTCGACGCGCTGACCAAGGAGCCGTTCGCCAAGGCGAAAGCCGACATCGACGAGCGCCTCGCGAAGAAGCTGAAGATCGGGGTCGCCGACCTGATGCCGTGGCACTACCACGACCCGTTCTTCCAGGAGGCCCCGGCGGTCTACACCGCGAGCCTCGACGAACCGTACGCCAAGGCCGACATCCTGGACCTGTGCCGCACCTTCTACGCCGGGATCGGGCTGCCCATCGATGACGTGATCGCGCGCAGCGACCTCACGGAGAAGGCCGGCAAGTCGCCGCACGCGTTCTGCACCGACATCGACCGCGAGGGCGACGTGCGGGTGCTCGCGAACATCCAGCCGAACGAGTACTGGATGGGCACGATGCTCCACGAACTCGGCCACGCGGTGTACTCGTCGAAGAACATCCCGCAGGCGGTGCCGTACCTGCTCCGCGCCGAAGCGCACATCCTCACCACCGAGGGCGTCGCGATGCAGTTCGAGCGGTTCAGCAAGTCGCGGGCGTGGATCGAGAAGATGGGCGTGAAGGTCGAAGGGCCGGCCGCGTTCGACGCCGCCGCCAAGGCGATCCAGCGGAACCAACTGCTCATCTTCTCGCGCTGGTGCCAGGTGATGCTGCGGTTC
>DASWYH010000166.1:0-3077 GCA_036405095.1 Gemmata sp.
CGCGCTTCGGTTGTCATGCGGGCGCGGTCAGCGCCCGACCGCGTCCGGAATTAGCGAATCATCGTCCTTCGGGAGCGCCCACAGGTTCAGCGCGAACGCGAGCTTCTGCTCGGCCTTGTCCCGCGGGAGCTTCAGCACCGCGAGCCAGCCGCCGCCGTTCACCGGCACGAACCGCCACTCGCTGCCCGCGGGTGCGCCCGGCGCTTCGACCAGCGCGGCACGGTCGCCGTCGGGCAGCACCACCCGCGTGCCGACCGCCGGCACCGTCACCTCGGCGCCCTTGAGGTTCAGCTTCACGGGCCTGGCGGTCGCGTCGAACACGCGCGGCTCCTTGCCCGTTTGGCCCGCCAGGAGCCACGCCTGCTGGCCCCCCGGAACCGTGACCTCGAACTTGCGCGCGAGCCCCGTTGCGACCAGCCCCTTGAGCGGGACCGGCGTTTCGGCGACCGCGAGTTCCGGCCCCTTGAAGGTCTCATCGAGCCGGTAGCGGAACGTCGGGCGCCCGTCCCTGTCGAGGCTGTACCCGTCGAACTTCACCGCCATCGGACCGTCGTACACCCGGGCCGGTTCGAGCGGCAGCGGCAGCCCGAACGCGGGGTTCTTCGCCCGCCCGAGGAAGTCCGGCGGCTGCTTGTCGCCCGTGAGCCCCCACGGGTGTCCGGCCGGCGCGGTCCAGAACTTCTGGCCGAGCAGTTTCGCCGGGGCGCCGCCGCGGTTGTTCCACACGGGCGAGGCGTCCAGGAAGTTCCCGGCCCAGGCGTAGGCCGTGCGGCACTGGTCCGCGCTGAACGCGAGCGACACGTAACCGGGGTAGCCGACGGCGATCGCCTTGCTGCCCGCGTCCGGCATGAAGGTGCGCAGCACCTCGGCCCGGTCCTTGACCGCGACCACGAGCCCCTTCGGCGGTTCGAGGCCGTCCGGGAGGGGCAGGTTCGGCCCCAGCGCGAGGTAGGCCCACATCGCTTCGGCCTGCTGCTTCGGGTCGCCACCGAGGGCGGTGGTGAGCGTCGATTTGCCGTCCACGAACGCCTGCGGCATGCGCGTCCCCGGGGCCATGCGCAAGGGCTGGCTCAGCCACCGCTCGTACCACTCGTACCGCACCCGCTGGTTGATGGTCGAGAGGTCCGGGCCGCGGGTGCCGGTGTTGGCGACGCCGCCGATGTCGTGGCACGAGATGCACCCCAGGCCGCCTTTCCCGATGATGTTGCGGCCCACGGCAATCTTCTCGCGGGTGCGCTCAACCACGTGGACCTTGTCGTCCGGGGTGGTGCCTTCGAGCGCCGCGACGGCTTCCGGGAGGAACCCGACGTTGGGCTCGCCGTACTGCGGCATCCGGAGCTGCATCCACGGGCGGGCGCGCCCGCTCTGGGTGAGCACCGCACGCATCCAGCTCGTGCGGGTCTTGTGGCCCACACCGGTGAGCACAGGGGGGCGCACGTCGTCCGCATTCTCGGCCTTTTCGAGCTGGCGCATCTGATTGGCGAGTTCGGTGGGGATGCCCCCTTCCCCGTCGCGCTGGTGGCAGTTGAGGCAGTTGAACCGCCGCAGCGCGACCCGCGCCTGATACGCGGGAGCGGCGGCGCCGGCCCCGGCGAGCCCCTTTTGCACGAACGCGGCCAGCGCCGCGCGTTCGGTCGCATCGAGCTTGTAGACGGGTGCTTTCGCGGGATCGGGCTTCGGGGCGAGGCACCCGTTCGCGCCGGCCTTCTGGACCGCCCCGAGGGCCGGGAAGGTCGCAACCGGTGCGACCGGTTTACCAGCGGGCTCGATGGCGTGGCAGTTGGCGCAGCCCTTGGCGGCCGAAATGCGCGACCCGAGTTCGACCCACTGGGCCGCCTCTTTCATGGACGCGAACCGCTCCTTTTCAGCGCCGGTCGCGGCCCGGAAGTAGGTCGGGGCGAGGTCCGCCGGTGCGATCGTCGGCACCGGCACCTTGTCCGGGGTCACGTTCTCGTCGGGCACGCGGCACAGATACCGTGCGATGTCGAGCGCTTCGTTCCCGCCGAGGTTGAGGTTCGGCATGCGCCCGTGCGGGTTCGTCTTGAGCGGGTTCTGAAGGTATGCGGCGAGCGCCTCGGGGCGCGTCTTCCCGCCCAACCCGCCGAGCCCGTATTTCGCCGTCGGACCGGCGGGCGTGCCCAGCCCGTAAGCGTAGTCTGCCGGGGCCAGCGGTTCCGCTTCGTCCTCTTCTTCTTTCTTCTTCTTGGGGAGCGGGTCCGAGTGGCACGCCGCGCACCCGGTGACGCTGTAGAGCACGCGGCCCCGGCCCATGCTCTGCTGGATGTCGTTCGGCACAACCGTGGGGAGCCGGTACACGTCGAGCGGTTTGCCCGCGAGCGCGACCAGGTACTGCGTGACCGCGAAGCGCTCGGCGGCGCCGGTCGCGTCGTCGGCGAAGCTCCGGGGCATCGTGGTGTGCGGGCGGAGCTTGGACGGGTTTTCGAGCCAGGTGTAGATCCACCCAGGGTACGCGCGCCTGGCCACTTCGGTGAGGTTCGGGCCGGTGCGCGCGACGAGCCCCTTGGCCATCTTGTCTGTCGCTTCGGGTTGGTGGCACCGGGCGCACCCGAGTTCCTCGAACTTGAAGCGCCCGTGTTCGAGTTCGGTGTCGGCGGCGAACCCCGGCGGGCGGTCCTTTGCGAGGTGCCCGAGGAACTGGTACGCGAGCGGCTCTTTCACGAACCCCGGGCCTTGCCAGAACGCTTCGACGCGCGCCGGGCCGTCGGCCTTGTCGCGCCGGAACGTGGCCTCAAAGGGCACCACGCCCCCTTCTAGATGCAGTTCCCCGGCGAGGACGTTTTTCCCACCCACTTTCATTTCCAGCGTGCCGCCGGTGGTGGTGGCCGAGAAGGTGTATTTGCCGGTGCGGGTGACGTTGAGGTACCCAGTCCACGTCATGAACCCGGCGGCTTCGAGCTTGGGGTGCGGCTGTTCGGAGGCGCTCAAGGTGAGTGCCACCGTGGGTTCGAGTCGGAACACGGTTGGGCCGGGCGGCCCCTTTTCGTGTGCGGTGTACCGCGCCACCAGCCCGGGCTTGAGGTCGGAGGGATCGACGGCGCGCGCGGTCGCCGGCAGCA
>DASWYH010000167.1:0-9105 GCA_036405095.1 Gemmata sp.
CATCGGCTACATCGTATCCGCCCGGCACCCGGCGAACCTCCCTGTTCTCACGGAACTGCGGCCAAACCTGCAATCAACAAATGGCCCTATCGGGCACGGGGGCCGCACGGGGAGACGCGGAACCGGTCGCCTTACCACCCGCGGCTCGGCTCCCGGCTCCGCTATTTCGCCGGGTGCAGCACCAGATCGAACGTCGGGCGCGTGGTCCCGTCCTTGAAGGTCGCTCCGGCCTTCGAGTACGCGATGCGGTCGGGGTGCCTGGCGTCGCGCTCGAACTTCACCGACAGCGACACGATCCCGTACTCGGACAGCGGCTTCACCTCGCCGGGCTCGCACACCCCGTTCCCGTTCGCGTCGTGCCAGAGCGCGAGGCCGTCGAGTTCCGTGCCGGAGAGGGCACCGTCGCGGTTGTCGTCGAGCGCGGCCATCGCGTCATACCCGGTTCCCCAGAACATCCAGAACGTGACGCTCCCGAACATCTGGAGCGCCGAGGTCACCTTCCCGGTGCGCTTCGGGTCGTGAACCAGCCACGCGGCGTTGGGCTTGATCCACGTCCACCGCTTCCGGAGCCCGGTGCCGTCGGCGTCGAACGCGACGCCCGCGCTCCGGTCTTCGAGGTCGGGCGCGGTCAGGCCGGCGGTCAGGGGGATCGCCACGGGCGTGACCGGGCGCGGGAGCTTCCGCAGCTTGTCCATCCGCTCGGTGAGCGTGGCGATCTCCTCCTTGTCCTTTTCCTTATCGAGCAGCGGGATGAGGTAGCCGGCGCCCTCGGCCGTGACCGTGTGCCCGCCGAGCCCGAGCGCTTGCAGGTCCTTGTCCTTCTTCCAGCCCTCCTCGACCACCGCGCGGAGCGCCTTCACCGCGTCCTCTTTCTTGTCGGTCTGGGACAGCAGCCACGCGCGGCCCAGTTGCGCGCGCAGGTCGTTCGGGGCGAGTTTGATGGCGTCCTCGTACAGCTTGATGGCGGTCTTCAGGTGCCCCTGTGCGGCCTTCAGTTTCTCCTTGTCCTCGGTCTTGGCCACGGTGTGGAACGGGACGATCGGGGGCTCGTAGCCGAACCAGATCGAGTTGGGGGCCTTCTTGTTCACCGGCACCTCTTCGGAGCGCAGCGAGTAGGCCATCGCGTGCGCGCGTGCGAGGTTCAGCACGGCCCCCGCGTCCTTCGGGTTCTTCTTGACGACCTCTTCCAGGTTCGTCGTGAGCCGCTCGACCGGCACCTTCTCGATTTCGACCGGGATATAGAGGGCCGGTGCGAGTTCGGCACACGCCGCGACGGCGAGCGCGGCCAGCGCGGTACGGAATTTGAGCATGGGAGGTTCCTCCGGACGTGGTCGAGCGAAAACGGATGATACACCGGGCCGTGCGACCGTGTAAACTGGCGGGCTCCCCCTCGTTACCAAACCAAGAGGTCCTCCGATGCTCTCGCGCCGCCAGTTTCTCGCGACCGCTCCGGCCCTGGTCGCCGCCGGGGGCTTCTGCCCCCCGCGCGCAGCGGCCATCGACCCCATCAAGCGCCCGGGCGCGAAACCCGACCTGAAGCTCAGCCTCGCCGCGTACAGCTTCAACAAGGCGCTCAACCGCGCGAAACCGACGATGACCCTGTTCGAGTTCATCGACCTCGCGGGCGAACTGCCGCTCGATGCCGTAGAACTCACGTCGTACTACTGGGCCGAAACCACCGACGCCTACGCCGAGAAGCTGAAGGCGCACGCGGACAAGAAGAAGCTCGCGATCTCCGGCGTGCCGGTCGGCAACAACTTCTGCGTGAAAGACGAGACGAAGTACAAGGCCGAAATTCAAAAGGTCAAGGACTGGACCGCCCGGGCCGCCAAGGTGGGCGCGAAGACCGTCCGCATCTTCGCCGGGAACCTGGAAAAGGGCGACACGCTCGACGCCGCCCAGAAGCGGGTGGTCGCCGCGATCGAGGAGTGCTGCGCGGTGGCCGAGAAGCACGGGGTCGTGCTGGCGATGGAGAACCACGGAGGCATCACCGCGACCCCGGAACAGTTGCTCGCGCTCGTGAAGCCGGTCACGAGCGCCGCGCTGGGGGTGAACATCGATACGGGCAACTTCAAGACCGCCGACCCCTATGCGGACCTCGCCAAGATCGCGCCGTATGGTGTGGTGTCGCAGGTGAAAACGGAGGTGTTTCCCGGCGGCAAGAAAGAAGAAGCCGACCTGGCGAAGGTGATCAAGATCCTCAAGGACGCGAACTTTCACGGATACGTGGCGCTGGAGTACGAGGCCGCCGCGGACCCGAAGGGCGCGGTGCCGAAGTACGTCAAGGAGCTGCGCCGGTTGATCGGGTGAGCCCGATTTCTTGCCCACGGCCCACTCGAAGCGACGGAAATTGAGCTATCAGTTGACTTGAGCGGTTCGGGTGTTGCACGACCCGCTCCCGGCCGATTACAATCTTCACTACCTACCCGCCCCAACCCACCGCCACGCACACCCTAACAGCCACGAACCCGCCGGCTGCGAAATTCACGGGGGTCAACACTCATGCTCACCGTCTTCGGTAACCGCGCCCGTTATTGCGACGGTCTCTCCCGCCGGTCGTTCCTCAAAGTCGGCACCCTCGGGGTCGGCGGGCTCACCCTCGCGGACCTGATGCGCGCGGAGGCCAAGGGCGGCAAGAAGGCGCACAAGTCGGTGATCATGGTGTACCTGTCGGGTGGCATGGCGCACCAGGACACCTTCGACCTCAAGCCCAACGGCCCGGCCGAACTCAAGGGCGAGTTCAAACCGATCAGCACGAACGTGACGGGGGTCCAGTTCGGCGAGCACGTCCCGAAGCTCGCGAAGTGCGCCGACAAGCTCGCGGTGATCCGGTCGCTGGTGGGCCAGCGCGACGAGCACAGCTCGTGGCAGAGCATGACCGGGACGACGATGGACGCCGCGAAGCGCGAGAACAAACCGCACTTCGGGAGCGTGGTCGCCCGGATGCAGGGCCAGACCGATCCCACGGTCCCGGCGTTCGTGGACCTGTCGCCCACGATGCAGCACAAGCCGTACAACTCGCCCGGCCCGGCGAACCTGGGCCGCAGCGCGGCCCCCGCGAAGGTCGACGGCGACGAACTCGCGGTGATGAAGAACCTGAGCGTCACGGCCGCCGAGCTCCAGGACCGCAAAGCGCTCCTCGAACGCATGGACGCCTTCCGGAAGGCGAGCGGGCAGACCAACGCCATCAGCGCGGACACCTTCCACGACCGCGCCTTCGACGTGCTGACCTCTTCCAAGCTGGTCGAGGCCCTCGACGTGACGAAGGAGAGCCCGAAGCTCCGCGAGCGGTACGGGAAGGGCTCGCCCAAGCACCTCGGCGACGGCGCCCCGCAGTGGAACGACCAGCTCCTGATGGCCCGCCGGCTGGTGGAAGCGGGGTGCCGGGTGGTCACGGTCGCGTACGGGTTCTGGGACACGCACGGGAACAACTTCAAGTACCTGAAGGACCACCTGCCGCTGTTCGACACCGGCGTCTCGGCGCTGGTGGAAGACATCTACGCCCGCGGGCTTCAGGACGACGTGACGGTGTGCGTGTGGGGCGAGTTCGGTCGCACCCCGAAGATCAACAAGGACGCGGGCCGCGACCACTGGTCGCGGGTGAACTTCGCGCTGCTCTCCGGCGGCGGGATGAAGACCGGGCAGGTGATCGGCAGCACCGACAGCGCCGCGGGCGAGGCGAAGGACGACCCGGTCCCCTACGCGAACGTGCTGGCGAGCGTGTACAAGAACCTGGGCATCGACCCGCACGCGATGGTGTACGACGTTTCGAACCGCCCGAACCCCATTCTCCCGGGGGGCGTGCTGCCGGTCGAGAAGCTGCACTGAGGCCCGGGCGGGGAAAGGGTCTACCGGCTCTCGGAGGTCGGGCTGTGCCCGACGCCTCGCGCGGGTACGCGCCTTTCATCGCTCGCAAGGCTACACCGAGGCTCTCGTAGGTCGGCTGTGCCCGGCGGCCTCGTGGTGTCGGGCACAGCCCGACCTACCGCCCGGGAGTCTTTTTTTGCCGCTGCCTAACGGTTTCAAGACAAAAAGTGCTACAGCGTCAAGCCGGGAGCCGCGAGACGGCCCCGGTAAACGTCTTGCGACCTTGCGGCCCCGACCTGACGACTCGACCCTTGAAGTCCGGAACGGGCCGTTCCGAAGAACTGAGTACTCGTACCACGGGTCCCACGATGTTTCGTGCCGCTGCCCTTCTCGCGCTCCTGGCCGCTTCTGTGGTCGCGGCAGCACCGGTGCCGCCGCCGTCGGCAAAAGACCTCATCGCCAAGTACTGGGGCAAAACCGAGGGCGCGGGCCAGTTCGAGCTGGAGGGCAAGCAGCTCACCCTGCGAACCGCCGGGCAGCCGGCGCGCGGGTTCATTCACGGAACGCGAACGAACATGCCTCGCACGATGCGAACCGTGCAGGGCGACTTCGCGGCGACGGTCAAGATCGTGGACGCATCGGCTCCGGATACGAAGGTGCGCCACGAAGACGCCTGGCCCGGCACACGCACCGGCCTGACCGTCTCCGGCGGCGGGTACAGCATCGAGTGGCACCTGTACCAGTACTACACCAAGCTCAACGGTGAGGTGCAGGGCGACCTGAAGCGCGTCGTGTGGGTCGACACCTGGTTCCCGGGGGGCGGTGCCGGCAGCAGCCGGGCACAGGTGCCGGCGGACAAGTCCGTGTACCTCCGGGTCGCGCGCAAGAACAAGTCGGTGACCGTGTCGCACAGTTTCGACGGCAAGGACTGGTCCGCGCCGGTCGTCCCGCGCCAGGGGCTCGACTTCCCGGACGAGGTCACCGTCGGCGCGTTCTTCGCGCACTCGACGTACCAGAGCGCCGCGGCCACGTTCGACCCGATGACCGTCGAAAAGCTCAAGTAGCCTCTTCGGGGGCCGTGCGCCCGGTGCGCCCGTCACCAGAATCGCTTCTTCGTGGAGCGCCCCGGCGGGCGGGACGCCCGCGGCCCCATGGCGCTCCGTCACACGTCCAGGTCCCACACCACGACGCGCCCGGAGTCGCCGGCCGCCGCGGCGCGGGTTCCGTCCGGGGCGATGGCCACCGCCCGGAGCGGCCCCACGCCCCATTCGAGCGTGTGCTCGCACGCCCAGGTCGCGGTGTCCCACACGCGGACCGCGCCCTCCTTGCTCACCGTCAGCAGCCGGCGCCCGTCCGGGGTGAACGCCGCGTCCATGAAGTGCTTCGACTCCAGGTGCTTTTGGGCCACCTCGCGCATATCCGGCACGTCCCAGGCGAACAGGGTGCGGCCCGCGGAGAACGCGAGGAACCGCCCGCACGGGCTGAACGCGAGCGCGAACGCCCCGCTCGACAGCGCCCGGTGCCCGGACCCGGCGCGCACCTCGAACGTGTCGGTGGTGACCAGGCAGAACCGCCGCCCCCCGACGGCGGCAAGAAGCGCCCCGTTCGGCGCCACCGCGAGCCGGTTCGTCAAGCCGGTGTCGAGCTGGAACTCGTCGGGCGGCGCGTTCGTGCCCAACACGTACCGGGCGACCGTGTTGTACCGCTTGCTGGCCGCGAACGCGGTGCGCCCGTCGGGGGCCAGCGCGAACGACTGGCACCAGTCCCCGAACCGGTGCGTTTCATCCCCCGTGGCCGGGTCGCGCACCGAGAGGCCGCTCTGCCGGCACAGCACCGCCCCGCCGGGCGCGAACGCGAGCGACAGCCCGAACGCCGAGTTGGACCCGGCGGTCCACCGCCGCTCCCCGGTGAGCGGGTCGATCACCCGGCACGCGAGGTGGTAACCGCTCAGCGCCAGCGTGTGCCCGTCGGGGCCGAACGCGAGGGCGTCGATCATCCGCGAGTGGGCATTCCAGATCAGCATTCGCTCATGATATGCGCCGGGCCGGGGTCAGCCGTCCACGTCCCACACGATCACCTGTCCCTTGTCGCTGCCGGCCGCCGCGAGCGCACCATCGGGCGAGAACGCGACGCTGCGCATGCGCCCGATGTTCCAGGTGAACGTGCGGGCCAGTTCCCAGTTCGTCGTGTCGAACAGTTTCACGGTGGCGTCGTTGCTGGTGACGGCCAGGTACCGACCCGACGGGTGGAACGCCGCCGAGGTGAAGTGCCGGCGGCCGTCGTTCTTGATTTGCCCCACTTCCCCCGGGCCGAGCGGCCACAGGTGAACGCGGTTGGTGTCCAGCCCCACGAACCAGCGCCCGTCCGGCGACACGCTCACGTCCGACGAGTGGCTCGCGTGCGGCGCGGACGTGTGGACCGGCTCCCCGGTCGCAGTGCTATAGATGACGGTGGCGTATTCGGCCCGGTGGCGCTCCCGGACCCAGCCGCCTTCGAGGCGCACGAACCGGGTACCGTCGGGCAGGAACCGGGGCCGGTTATAAAACGCGAACGGGAGGTTGCGCTCCCACACCTTGCCCGCCGGCGACGGGTCGTCGATCCGCCAGCAACTCAGGCGGCTCGTGTTCGGCCCGGCGACCAAGTTCTGGTTGATGACGATCAGCCCGGCGACGGGGGACACGTCGAAAAACGTGTAGAAGCGGACCGGCACGTCCCAGTCCACGAACCCGCTACCGGTCGGGTCGATGCGGGTCACCGTGGACGACGTAACGAACAGCCAGCGGCCGTCGTGCGTGAACTGGGCGAGCCGGGGCGCCCCGTGCCCGGGGAGCCGCGCCGGGCGCGCGCCGCTCGCGAACCCGCGCCAGATGTGTACGCCCGTTGCGCTCGGGGTCACCAGCGAGCCGCCATCGGGCGAGAACGCGAGGGACTCGATCCGCTCTTTGTGGCCGAGTTCGAGAACCAACATGTGTGCCCCTCACCCTGCGCCCTCACAGGTCCGCGTCCCACACGATGACCTTGCCGTCTTCGGTGCCGGCCGCGCCGAGCGCGCCGTCGGGCGAGAACGCGATCGACACCAGCCGCCCGGCCTTCCAGTCGAAGGTGCGGAGCTTCTCGCCCTTCTCCGCATCCCAGAGCGTAACCGTTCCGTCCGTGCGCGCGCACGCGACGGGGCCGCGCGGGTGAACGGCGATTCCGGTGACGTAGGGCCGCCCCGGGTGAACCAGTTCGCCGGCGGGCGCGCCCGTGTGTGCGTCGAACACGCGCACCGTGCGCCCGTTCGCGCGGACCAGCAGCTTCGAGCCGTCGGCGGTGAACGCGAGCTGTTGGACGGGGTCGGCGGGGTCGAACGACACGGTCGCCCGCGGCGCGCCCGTGTGTGCGTCGCGCACCGAAATGGACTGCTTCGGGTGCGTGGCCTCCTCGCGCACCGACAGCGCGAACCGGTCCCCGGTCGGGGCGAGCGCCATCGGCCCGAACTGCGGGTGGGGACCCCAGCGGTCTTCGCGGGCGCGTACCCACAACTGGTTCATATCCGGCACGCCCCAGCACCACAGGTCCGGATCCGCTCCGCTCCGCGCAACGACCACCCGGTTGCCGGCGGCTGCGCTCTCGATGGGCATCCGGATCCGCGACACCTCGACCGGTTCCCGGCCCGCGGGCAGCGCGAACAGGCGCTGCCCTTCGGAATCGGCGGTGAAGAGGTGCGCGCCGTCGAGCAGGAGCGCGAGGCACCGGAACCCGCCGCCGATGGGTTGTATCACCCACCGGCGCGCCCCCGTCGCCGCGTCCCACGCCTCCGCGCGCTCCGCGGTGCCGAACCAGTCGCACGCGGCGACGACCAACCCGGCGGCGCCAACGGCGAGGAGGTTCAGGGGGCGCGGGTGTTCGCTCGGAATGATCCGCATGGCTAGTGCCTCGCCGGTTCCGCGCCCGGGCTCCGCGCGGCGCTACAAGTCCAGGTCCCACACCATGATGTTGCCGGTTTCGCTCAGCACCGCGGCCCGGGTGCCATCCGCGCTGAAACACACCGCTCGCAGCGTCCCGATTTTCCAGTCGAACGCACCGGCCACGGCCCACGCCTTGGTGTCGTACAGGGTCACCACGCCGCTGTCGCCGACCGCGGCGAGCAGCGTGCCCGCGGGGTTGAACGCAACCGCGTGGACCTCCGGCTTCGGCTTCTTGGGCTTCTTCGCGGTCGCTTTCTCCGCCCCGGCGTTCTGAGGGGCCGGCACCTTCGCCCGCACTTTCACGCGATCCGAGAGCGAACGCAACCGGATCTCGGGGCCGTCGGGGTACGCCATGTACCCCCCTGACGGGTGGATCGTGAGCGCCAACCCGGCTTTCTCAAGCAACCTGGTCGCGGTGTCGGACCTCAGTTTCCGGTGGAACACGACCGCACCGTCTTTCACCGAGCGCGCCGTGAGACCGTGGAACGGTTCGTTCCCGCCGAACTTGTACTCCAGTGCGACGAACACCCCGGCCGGCCCACAAATCGCGCCGAACCGGTAATGCGACCCGAGCGGCTTGCGGCTCCGCTGGGTGCCCCCGGAGTGCCGCATCAGCGCCCATGCCTCGCGCACCTTCTTTTTGGTGCCTGGGGTGTAGTCGTAGCGCGCGAGGGTGCCCTGCTCGCGGCACACCAGGAAGAACCCGCCGGTGGCGTCGAAATGTGCCCACGACGGGTCGGAGGGGGGCAACCCGGACGCCGTGATCTTACCGGTTGCAACCGTGAGCACATCGGTGTAGCTGTTCCCGGAGCGGTACAGGTACACGAGCGAACCGTCCGGGTTCAGCGTCGCGCGCTCCAGCGTGCCCGGGGCCGTTACAACGGGGCGGGGCGGCCCGTCGAGCCACCGGGGCCACACTTGCACGTCATCCCCGCCGGACGCGAGGAGCGCGGTGCCGTCCGGCGAAAACGCCAGCCGGGCCGGGTTCTGTAACCCGCCCTCGGGTGTTAGGTCGGATTTGAGTGTAAACATCATGCCTTACCTTAGCACGTCAGAGGTCCACATCCCAGACCACGAACTGCCCCTCCGATCCGAACCCGGCCGCGGCCTTCAGCCCGTCGGGCGCGAACGCCAGGCCCTCGATCGGCTGCGCCGCCCACTGGTGCGCCGTGACCTCGGCCCAGGAGCGCGTGTCGAACACCCGCACCAGTCCGTCGGACTGCCCCGCGGCGGCCCACGGCCCGGACGGGTGCAGCGCCAGTGCCGTGAACTCGACCGCGCCCGGTTGGGGGACCACCACCTTGCACCTCGCGCCCAGCACCCCGGCCATGAGCGCGTTCGAGAGCTT
>DASWYH010000168.1:0-7154 GCA_036405095.1 Gemmata sp.
CGGGAGGCGTTGGTACCCGGGGCGTGCCGCATTTGGAACGCGTACAGGAGCAGCACCGCGGGCGCCACCCACAGGAACCAGAACGAGCCGAGTTGGAACAGGTTCATCACGAGACAACCGAGGTTCACCGCGAGCAGGCCCCCGATCCCCGTGGCCCCCCTCCCTGAAGGGAAGTGGAGAGAAGGGGCTTCGGAACCCGACCGCGAATCCGGTGCGCAGGGCGCAACACGCGCGGGCTCCGCCTTCCCTTCAGGGAGGGGGGCCACGGGACACGATCGCACCACGATCGCGAACACGGCCGGGAGCAACAGTACCATGTCGAACGGCCACGCACCATACGGCGCGGTGCAGAACGAGACGAGCAGCACCAGCGGGAGTTGTTCCCGCCAGTTCCAGTTGCCCCGCTTGTGCACGCGATACCACACGAACCACCCCGCGCCGAGCGCGACCGATACGAACTGCAACCGAAAATGTTCCGCACCGAACAGCAGACGCAAGACGGTCCCGGGCGTCGGGGAGAGCCACTGTGCCGGCGGGCGGTTGCCCATCGCGTCCGCGTACTGGTGCCACACCTCGGGGTTGAACGCCAGAGGCAGCATCGCGCACACGAGTCCCGTTCCCGCGCCGCCGACAACCACCCGCCAGCGCCCACGGACGAGCGCGTCTGCGCCGATCCCGACCCACAGCAGGTACGCGAGGTGCGGTTTGATCGCCACGAGCACGGTCGCGGCGCCCGCGAGGTACTCCCACCGGCGGTCCGTAACGATTCGGCGCTCGCACTCCAGAAACAGCACCGCGCCGAGCAACAAGAGCGGGCTGATCTGACCGCTCGACAACGCGAGCACGGTCGGCATGAAGGCGAACGAGACCGCCCAACTGAGCCCGCGCCAGTTGCGCGGGCCACCGAGCAAGAGCCACAGCCGGTCCGCACAGAACCCGGCCACAACGAAGTGAACCAGGAGCCACAGGAGCTGAGCCTCGCGTGCCGGGAGCACGCCCAGCGGGAGCACCGCGGGCAGCGCCCACGGCGGGTTCCACATCATGATCGGGTCTTGGGTGTCGCGCCCGGCGTGCTGCTGGAGCGGGAGCAGTAGTGCACCATCAAACGGGTTCTGCCCGTTGAGCGTGAGCTTCGCCGCGGCCCAGTACTCCACGAAATCGTCCGGGGGCCATATTGTCGGATCGGTGAGCAGCTGCCGCACCTGACCGGCGAGCAGCACACCGGCCGCGCCGAGAACCACAATTGAGAGAAGGTTGCGCGAAGTCATGTCCCAGCTTAGAACGCAATCCGCGCCGGGCCAGTCCCTCCCCTTCACGAGTCCCAGTCAACGCACAAGGCCCGGCCAAATGGCCGGGCCCCGCGTCGCGGATCAGATCACCTTAGTTCTTCTTCCCGAAGGTCTTCCAGGTCGCTTCGGTGATCGTGTCCTTTTCGGTCTTGACGTCCAGGACGATGCCCTTCTTGCCGGCCTTGCCGGTGACCCGCTTCTCGAACGCGGCGTAGGTGGATTCCTTTGCGTTTTCGCCCTTGGCGTCCGTCGTGGTGAACTTGGCTTTGTCGCTGATCTTGTAGGTCTTCTCGGCGTCGCCTTCCTTGACGGTGATTTCCTTCTTTTCCTTGTCGAACTTCACGACGGTCACATCGACGGCGATCACCAGCCCGGCCATCGCGAACATCGCGACGAGAGCCAACATCATCTTGCGCATCGGAGAACTCCATAAAGGGGACTGGAACCGTTCCGGCGTGGATCGCCGGGTACGGTTACGATTGTATCTGACCCCTTCCGGGGCAATCGTAACTATCCAAACACGGCGCAGCAACAACCGGCCCTCCGATTAATTCTTTTCTCATCAATTTTTCTCGCGTGCCACCCGCAATTTTGCCCCACTCACGGGTGCCGCACGAAAGAGGGCGAGCCCCTTGGTCCTGGCGTCTGCGGAAACTGTGACCATGGCCGAGGTGGCGGGGGGCGCGCCCGCAGAGTGTGCCGGCACGCACCCGCTTTTGGTGGCGCCGAACGTAACCGTGTCAGTCGTTTCGAGCGCCCTGTGCTTCTTGGGCCGCACGGGGGCAACAGCCCTGGCCCCTGTTGCTGCGGCTCACCGCGTCCGGGGTGCCGCGGCGCTCTCTTCTTCGGGGCTCACCTGAGGGGGAGCAACGTGACCCGGGCGCGGACCCCAACGGGTTCACGGGCGCGACGCACGGCCGGGAAAGGGGCCGCTATTTTGCCGGCGGGGTGTCCCGCCAGAGCCACCGGAGCGAGTCCGGAAGGATCGCGCCGCCGTGCTTGCTCCCGTGCGGGCCGTCGCCGATGACGAGCTTGTAGTCGTAGTCCATGAACTTCAGGGAGGTGGCCATCGCGAGGTTCGCTTGCGGCCAGTTCCCGTGCAGGTTGTCGAGGTCGCCCGTGCCGTCTTGGAGGAACACGCGGAGCGGCTTCTTCTCGGTCTTGCGGATCAGCCCCGGGTACACGTCGCCGCCCCGGATGTTCGTGAAGCTGCCGATGTGCGAGAGCACCTTGGAGAACAGGTCGGGCCGCTCCCACGCCGCGGTGAACGCACAGATCCCGCCGGAACTAATCCCGCAGATCGCGCGACCGGCAGGGTCGGTGCGGAGTTTCACCCTTTTTCCAACTTCCGGGAGAATCTCCTTTTCCAGGAACTGGGCATACTGATTAGAAACGGTGTCGTACTCGAAGCTCCGGTTCTCGCGCCAGTCCTTTTCCTCCTTCCCGGGGGTGGGGAACCTCCCCGGGTTGATGAAGATGCCCACCGTGACGGGCATCTCCTTCTTATGAATGAGATTGTCGAACACGACCGGTACGCGGAACTGGCCCTTTTCGTTCACGTACCAGACGCCGTCCTGGAACACCATTACGCACGCGGGCGCCTTCCCGTCGTACTGCGCCGGGACGTACACCCAGTAGTCGCGCTCGGTCCCCGCGAACACCTTGCTGGACTTCCAGCGGAACGGGCTCACCTTGCCCTTGGGCACGTCTTTCTGGGGGGACGAGTCCGCGCCCAGGGTGTAATCATCGGCGGCCGAAACCGGGAGCAGGGCGACCAGCGCGACCGCGGGCACGACGAGCGTGAGAAGACGACGCATCGGGTTTGCCTTTCGGGGTGGGCGGAGAGGGTGAGCGTACCGCGCGCGGCAGCGAACCGCAACGGGGGGGGGGCACTTCGGCCATGACCGGCACGGCCCCGATCGAATCGCTGCTGCGTGAGACGCTCGCCCGGTTGGTCCGGCAGGAGCAGCGCACCGCCGCGCTCGAAGCGGCGCTCCTCGGGACGGGCCGCCCCCCGTCCGCCGACTCCGCGGTCGCGCAGACGCCCACCCTGCGCGGATCGGACACCCCCGTCTCGCTCTGGCCCGCGCCCCGCAAACCCGAGCGCCCGCCCCCTGTTGACCGTGCCCCGCCGCCCCCGGTCGCACCCCCGGTCGCCGCGGTTGTGGACTCGCTCGATGACGTGATCTGGTCCGTGTCGCCGGACGGGCGGCTGGTGTTCTTCGCCGGGGGCGCGGTCGAGCCGCTCTACGGCCTCGCCCCCCAGGAACTCCAGGACCGCCCCGGGCGCTGGCTCGACGCCGTCTGGCCCGAGGACCGCGAGCCGTTCGGCGCGGCCCTCGCCCGGCTCACCGACACCGGGACGTTCCAGATCGAGCACCGCGTCCTGCGCGCGAACCGGGGCGTGCGCTGGGCGGTCACCCGCGGGAAACTCGTGCGCGACCCCGACGGGCACCCGCTCCGCGTGGACGGCGCCACCACGGACGTCACCCACACCGTGCGCGCCCGCGACGCCGTCCGGGCCGTTCTGCGGGGCTGCGGCCCGTCCACCGGGGCCGATTTTCTCGGGAAGCTCGTTCAGCACCTCTGCGCCGCGTGCGAGGCGCGCGCGGCGGTGGTCGCCGAACCGGACCCGTCTGGCGAAGCGCGCCTCGTGGCCGCGTGGGTGGACGGCCGGGCCGGTGCGGCGCTCGCGACCCCCGGCGGCACGGGCGCGGTGCGCGACCTGCTCGCGGGCGAATCGGTCCTCGTCCCGCGCGCGGCGCGCGAGCGGTACCCGAACGATCCGCTCCTCACACGGTTCCGGACCCAGGCGCTGGCGGGCGAACCGCTCACCGACGCGACCGGTCGGCTCCTCGGGTTCGTGGCGGTCCTGGACGATCGCGCGTTCCCGTTCGGCTCCGACGTGCGCGGCGTCCTCCGGGCGGTCGCGCCGCGGGCCGCAGTCGAGCTGCTCCGCACAACCGAAGCGCCGCGGGACGACGGCCCCGACGCCAAGCGCGCCGCGGCCGAGGAGCGCGCCGAAGCGGCCGAATCGGCGCTCCGCGCGACCGCGAACCTGGCGGCGGCCGGGCGGCTCGCGGCCGGGGTCGCGCACGACTTCCACAACCTGCTCGGGGTGATCGCGGGCAACGCGGACCTGTTGTGCGAGGGGCTCGGGGAGGGCGACCCGAAGCGCGAGTACGCGGAGACCATCGCCCGGACCGCGCACACGGTCGCGGCCGTCAGCCGGCAACTGGTCGCGGTCGGCAAGCCCACCGCACCGGCGCCGGCCCCGATCGACGTGGCGAACGCGATCCGGGGCCTAGAACCGATGCTCCGCCGGCTCACCGGGCGCCGGCTCGCGCTCGCGCTCGACCTGGCCCCGGGGGTGCCGCTCGTGCGCGCCAGCGCCGCCGACTTCGACCGCGTGGTTCTGAACCTCGTGCTGAACGCGCGCGACGCGAGCCGCCCCGGGGACACGGTGACGGTGCGGGCCACCACGACCGACATCGCGCGCGGGCGCGCCGGGTGGCCCCCCGAGCTGCCGCCCGGCGAGTACGTCACGGTCACGGTCGCGGACCAGGGGTGCGGGATGAGCGCCGAGGTCCGCGAGCGCATGTTCGATCTGTACTTCACCACCAAGGGCGACAGCGGCAACGGGCTCGGTCTGGCGACCGTGCGCGACGCGGTCCGCGCGGCCCGCGGGCACATCGAGGTCGAATCGGACCCGAGTTGGGGCACCACGATCCGCGTCTACTGGCCCCCGCTCGTGGAACCGGTGCCGCGCGGCCGGGGCGGCGCCCCGTGGGGGTTCCCCAGATCCGATTTCTCAAACACTTGAAGGGGACGTTCCCGCGCGGCATGGGTTCCCCGGGAACGGTCACTGGGGTGGGCCGGCCGCGCCCTCGTGGGGAGCGGCGTGAAGGGAGGTCACTCCTCCTTCTGCTTCCAATCGACCCCTTGAACGCCCTCGGTTCGGTTCAGTTCGGCAATCAGGCCGAGCGGCGTCACCTTCGGGCGCAGGCGCAGGGAGTAGGTGAGGTCGAGCGCCGTGCCCTGGCGCGCGACGCTGACCGCGGTCAGCTCCGCGGTCTCCGCGTGTTGGGCCAGCACGGCCGCCAGCGCGCCTTCGGGGTTGGTCCCGATCCCGACGCGGATCACCGCGGTCGTCGGTCGGGCCTGTGCGGTGCCCGCCGGCCCCTGGCCGCTCCGCCCCCACCACGCGAGCAGCCACGCGACCAGCCCAACAATCGGGATGCCGATCGCCGCGACGAGGTACGCCCCGGACCCGGCCGCCATCCCGACCACCACCGCGAAAATCACGAACGCGGTGTCCCGCGTGTCCTCGACCACCGTGCGGAACCGGACGATCGACAGGGCCCCCACGAGGGCGAACGCCCGCGCGATGTTGGTCCCGATCACCATGCTCACCATCCCCAGGAGGATCGCGAGCAGCACCATCGTGGCCACAAACGAGGCCGACTGTGCCCGGCTCTTCCGCTGGGTGAGGTAGTACGCCAACCCGGCCGCGGTGCCGAACATGGCCGCGAGCGCGAGCCGGAGCGCGATGTCCTCGACCGTGAGAGGGGGCAACTCGGTATGTTCCGTCTCGAACGGGGCCGCGCCCCCGTGCTTAGCCATTCTCGGACCTCACCGGGGCGAGGCCCATCGCGCGAACGAAAGTCCGGTACTTGGAAACGGGGGCCGGCGTGAGCGCGAGGTCCGCGACGATGCCCTTGAAAAGGGCCGGCATCGCGTTGCGGAACTTGAACTCGCCCACCACGCGGTCCAGCAGCGGCGGCACGGCGCCGACGGCTTCCAGCCCCCACTCGGAGACGCGCGCGCCGCGGATGTTGCGGTCGAAGGTCAGCCGCACCGTGCCCCCGTCGGCGGTCCCGAGGTAGGCGACGCGCTCGTACGCGATCCGGCACACGGGCTTCAACTGCTTTTGCAACAGTTGGCTGTGGAACCACTCCCCGGCCCACTCGCCGTTCAGCGCGGGCGCCGCGAGATCGGGCACCTCGGCCGCGTCGATCCGCGCGCGGTGCTTCCGCACCTTGTCCCCGTTCTTGGTCTTGCGCTCCACGAACACCGGGCCGCTCGCCCCGTACCGGCGCACGCGGAACTTGTCGCGGTCGTACCCGTCGGTGCGGTAGAACACGTCGAAATTCGGCGTGTCGGTGTACACGCTCGTGGTGAGGTAGGCGTTGCCCATCGCGGGATCGGCGTAGGCGTCGAGCGCCAGCGCGCCGCGCACCCGGGCCTCGATCTCCGCGACCTGCGCCTCGGTCAACAGGAACTTGACCTCGTAGGCGGTCGCCGCGTCGGCTTCCGCCCCGGGTCCGAACAGCGACGGCGATTCCAACACGGTGGCGGTCGCACCCCCCACGGGTCCGCTCGCCAACGGGCCGACCTCACCGCTCTCGGCGGAATCAAGAAACTCCGACATTCCCAACCGCTCCTTCACCCGTTCTTCACACGGGCATCCTGAGTGAAACGGAACCGAGCGGCTGCCGGAGACAGCCGCTCGCAGACTCTTCTCTCTGGCCGGGAGTCACACCAAGCCTGGCAGCGTGTTGGTGGGAGCGAAGCGGGGGGCGTCCGCGGGAGGGCACAGACTTTACCCGAAATTCACATTCCGAGTCTACCGCGCTCGGCCGCGGGATTCACTACGGATTTCTGATACGGATTTCTGACCTGTTCCGTTTTCGGGTGTGTCCGGCGGGATTGTGGGTAAAAAGGGGGAGTGGCAGCCCGGTTCAGAGGCCGCCAATTGCTGAGGGTACGAACCCACAATCGGGTTTTGGAGGGCGCGACCCGTTCCGCTTCTTACTCGGGCCGTTCCATATTTGTGTTTGAGTGATACCGGCCCCCATCGCGGGT
>DASWYH010000169.1:0-11572 GCA_036405095.1 Gemmata sp.
GCTCCTCGCAAAAGTGGTGCGAAAAGGGATACCGCCATGAGAAGAGCGACTTACGGAGCGACCAGCAACGTCGTATCCGTGTTCGGGTCGGGCTGAGCAGACCCGTCGAACCCGATGCGGGGCACTTGATGAGCGAAGAAACGAGTTGGGATCGTCACCGTGTTGTCGTTTTGTTCGGACTTGCGGGCGCCGCGCTGGGCGTTTTGAGCGCCATGCTCGCCTTCACAACGGGGAGCGATGGGTACGGACGCACCGACATTGCCGAGAGCGTGCCTTTGGTCCTGGCGACCACCGTTTTCGGCTGCTTTGCCGGTGCCACGTTTTCTCATGCCCAGCGCACCAAGCGGGCAATAGCCGCGGGCGTACTGTTGCTCACCGTTCTCATCGGCGCGGCGATGGGTTGGTTGGTCGGAGACGCCCTGACGCGAGGAGCCGCGGCACTTGAGACCGCCTCCCCGTCACCCGGTCGTTCGACCCTGGTTGGTGGCTCGGCCGGGTTGCTGTTCGGGCTCCTGGTGCTCCTCTCCCAACGGATCGGGGCGCGGCGAAGCTGAAAGCACTGCGCGCAATCGGGTGTGCCGCGCACCGGAATCACTCCGCCTTCCATTCCCACTTTTTGAGATCCGCCAGACGGGCGTGGTCCGTGAGGTCGAACTGCAACGGCGTGACCGTGATGTAACCCTCCGCGAGTGCGGTCACATCGGAATCGGGGTGCGGGTCCGGGCAACTGAAATTCGGGCTGGTCCAGAAGTAGGTGCGGCCCCGCGGGTTCACACGCCGGTCGAACTTTTCCGTGTACGGGGAGACGTTCTGGGGGAGCACCTTCACGCCACGAATCGGGCCGCGTTCCAGCACCGGCAAGTTCACGTTGAACAAGCTGCCGGCGGGCGGCTGCTGCGCCAAAATCTGCTCGATCACCCGCCGGGCGTGTCGCGCCCCGGCGGGGTAGTCGTAAATTTTCTGATCGTATTCCAGGGAAACCGCTATTGCGGTGTGCTTGTAAAACGCGCCCTCAATGGCGGCGGCAACCGTTCCCGAGTACAGCACATTGATCCCGGCGTTGCTGCCCGCGTTCATGCCGCTGATGATCACGTCCGGCGGTTCGGGGAGCAACTCCAGCAGCGCCAGCTTGACGCAGTCGGCCGGGCGCCCCTCGACGGCCCATCCGATGAACGTTTTTGCGTCGTCCTCGAACACCTCGTTCACCAACAGCGGGGTGAGTAGCGTAACCGAGTGGCCCGCGGCGCTCTGTTCGGTCGCCGGGGCGACGACGGTGACCGTACCGAGCTTGAGCAGCTCCGCGCGCAGGGCGCGCAGGCCGGGGGCGTAGAAGCCGTCGTCGTTAGTGAGCAAAATGCGCATCGCGGTGACCTTCCCGAACGTGCCGGTGATGCAGAATATGAGATTGTACAGGTATATTCGCCGAACGCGCCGATTGTGTCGGGATTGCGGACCGGGCTGGCCTGGAGGGCGGTGCGAGTTGTGTCGGGGGCGTTGTCGGCGGCCCGTAGTATGCGTATCTACAAACTGTTAAGCGCGCTGCCCGCTTCGCGACGCACCCTCCTGTCCGATCGGGATTTATGGCCGTGGAACCATCCATTTTTCTCGACGTCAGGCTCCCGAACGCGGCGACGTGGTTCTATTTCTCGCTGTTCCTCACCATCGCGGTGTTCTTCCAGTTCAACCGGCTGCTGTCGATCCGCAACATCGACCTGGTGATGCTGTTCCTGCTGGTTCCCGGGTTCCTGATCCTGCAAGAGGCCGCGACCCTCGGTGCCACGGCCCGGGCCCTCGGTGACATCGGGGCGGAGCTGGCCGCGCGCGCCGCTCGCGAGCGCACGCTCGGTTACGTATGGCTCCTCTCGGGGTCGCTGTTCTGGTTCGTGCGCACGATCCTCGATTCGGCGCTCGTGCGCCGACCGCCCCTTTCCACCAACCTCAACACCCTCGGGCTGGCGTGGCTCGGGCTGGCCCTATTCGTGGGCCTCACCGCGGTGGCCACCCGCCCGACCCCCGATCAGGCCAATCAGCCGCCCGTGGGGAAGAAGCCGGCGACCATCGACCAGGTGCAAGACACCGCCACCGCGGTTGTGCAACAAGCGCAGGACACGAACGGCGGGCACGCCTCGCGCGAGGCGGTGCGTTTCTGGGCCGAGCGCGGGCTGGCGATGCTCGGGCACGCGGCGGTCATCGTTGCCCTCCTCATGATCGGCTGGCGGCACTTCGGGGACATTACCACCGGGGTGGCCGCATCGGCCCTTTACACGCTCGTTCCGTACACCGCGTACAACGTCGGGCAGTTCCACCACGTGCTGCCCACGGCGTTCCTGGTGTGGGCCATCTTCTGCTACCGGCGCCCCACGCTCGCCGGGTGGCTCCTCGGGCTGGCGGTCGGGTGCGGGGTGTTCCCGGCGCTGCTGTTTCCGCTGTGGTTCGGGTTCTACAGTCGCCGGGGGGCGATGCGGTTCGGGTTCGCGTTCCTCGCGGCCAGCGCGATCAGCATCGGGGTGACGGCGCTCGTGCTGTGGGTCGCCGGGCCGACCGGACGGGGCGTTGTGGAAGCCCTGAACCTGCCGTACTGGAAGCCGTGGGCGCCCCCGACCACCGAGAGCGTGTGGAGCGGCACGCACTGGGCGTACCGGTTGCCGCTGTTCGTGCTGTTCATCGGGTTCCTCGTGAGCGTGACCATCTGGCCGGTGCGCAAGAACCTGTCGCACCTGATCGCGCAGTCGGCCGCGATCCTCCTCGGGGTGCAGTTCTGGCACGCGGACCACGGCGGGCTGTACGTGCTGTGGTACTTGCCGCTTCTGCTGCTCATGGTGGTGAGGCCGAATCTGACGGCCGCGGAGCCGCCGCCCATTGCGCCCGGAAGCGTGCTGACGCGCCTGGCGGGAGCGGCTTGGCGGCGCGTGCGGCCGGGAACAGTGAACGAGCAGCCCCTCGCGGTGTGATCCGCCTTCCACAAATCCCGCAGGGGTGATAGGTTCCTCATCGAGTTTCTCGACGGGGGGCTTTCTCATGCGGGCACGTCTGCGGTTCGTTCTCGGGGTGACGGCGGCGGCGCTGGTCGTTGCGGCCCCCCTCGTTTATTCGGCTCACGACAGCCGGCACCTGCGGAACTTCCGCGTGGTCGAAAACGGCGTCCTGTACCGCAGCGGGCAGCCCACCCCCACCGGACTGGATCGCGTGATCCGCGAGTATGGCATCAAAACGGTGGTCACCCTGCGCGCGTCGAAACGCAACACTTACGACAGCCCACAGGACGCCTGGGAAGAAGACGTGTGCGCGGCCCGCGGGCTGAACCACGTCCGCATCGTGCCGCGCGTGTGGGGCGCGGACGAAAAGGGCGAGATCCCCGCCGAGCAAGCGGTACAAGAGTTCCTGGCGGTGATGGAGAAGAAGGAGAACCACCCGGTCCTGGTTCACTGCTTCGCGGGCATCCACCGCACCGGGACCATGTGTGCGGTGTTCCGCATGCAATACCACGGGTGGAGCGCTGAGCGCGCAATGGCCGAGATGCAACTCTACGGGTTCGACCCCGAAGACATGCACGAACACATTTCGGTGTACCTTCGCGAATACGAGGCGCGGAAAAAGGCGGCGAAGTAGGTCCGAAGCGGACCCGAGGCGGCGCATTTGTTGGGCCACTCGGTCGGCGCTCCCCTGAGGCGTGCCGCCGAAGGCGGTGAGGCCCCGGTCACTTTACTGGAACTCCGCCGTTTCGCCCGTCCCCTCGCACCGACGAACCCGACGGACCGGTAGGCACTTCGGCTGGACACCCACCGGGAACGTGCTATGGGCACCGACCAAACGGTCCCGTCGTTCACCGGAGGTCACACATGCAACGGATCGGTTCAGTCGGGTTGCTCTCGCTCGGCCTCGCGGTCGGGATGGCCGTAACCATGATCTACCTCGGCCACCCGCGGCCCGCCGCCGCCGCTTCCAACGACCGCTACCAGGACTACATCATGGCCACCGGGGCCGTGACCGTGAACCCGCGGGTCCAGACCGACGGCGTTTGGCTCCTCGACTACAAGGCCGGCAAACTGCTGGGCACCGTCATCGACCGGACGCAGGGCAAAATCGTGGGCTGGGCCGAAGTGGACCTCACCACCGAGTTCGGGCTGAAGGCGCAGCAAGACGTTCACTTCATGATGGCCACCGGGTATATCACGCAGGGCCAGTCCGCGCTGTACCTGTCGGAAACCAGCACCGGGCAGTTCGGCGTGTACACGATGGCACCGGGCGTGAACGGCACCGGGATCGTGATCCGCCGTCACGACATGACCAAGTTCCGCCAGCAGGTCGGTGCGCAGCCCGCCGGCCCGGCCCCTGTTGCCGGTCCGCCGCTCCCGGTGGGTCCCGTGGTCCCGGGCGCCGCCGGGGCGCCGCCGGTCCCCGCGCTGCCGCCACTCGTTCCCGCAAACCCGTGAGCCGCACGCGCGTCGCGCGCGTCGGGGCGCTCCCGGTGTGCGCGCTTCTACTACCCGCGCTTCTAGACTAACCCCGGACGCGACACCTGACCACCCGCGAGCCGGGCGATGATCGACGTTCACATCCACGCGGTCCCGCCGAACCTCCCGGGGGTCGGGTCACTCGCGCCCCTGCTGCGCGAGCCCGCCGAACGGGTCGCGGCCGAACTCCGGCGCGAGATGCAGACGGCGGGGGTCACCGACGCGCTCGCAATGGGCGCGTGGGCCGCGGGTGACGACGACCCCCTCGGTATCAACCGCACGCGGGAGATCATCCCTTTCGTCCCCGGGTTGCACGCCATCGGCGCAATGGACCCCACGCGCACCGACGCCGAGCACTTTCGGAAGGTCGAAACGCTCCTCGCGGCGGGTGCCGTGGTGGCCCTGAAAGGTTACCTCGGTTACCTACACTTCGAGCCCGCGCACGCGAACTACCGCCGCTATTACGAACTGGCCGCGAAGTACCGCGTGCCCGTCATGTTCCACACCGGCGACACGTACTCGCCCCAGGCGAAGCTCCGCTTCGCGCACCCGCTCGGGGTCGATGAGGTCGCGGTCGATCACCCGGACTGCAAGTTCCTCATGTGTCACCTCGGTAACCCTTGGATGACCGATGCGGCGGAAGTGATTTATAAGAACGTGAACGTGTGGGCCGATCTGTCGGGCCTCATGGTCGGCGACGACGGCTACTTCGCGTCCGAAGACGGCCGCGACGCAGCGCACGAACTCGCGCAGAACATCCGCACCGCGTTTAAATACTCGGAGCGCCCGAACCGGTTCGTGTACGGCACCGACTGGCCACTCGCCCCCATGACCGCGTACCGCGAGTTCGTCCGCTCGTGCGTCCCGCCCGCCCACCACGAGCAGGTGTTTGAATCGAACGCACGGTTGCTATTTCGTTTGGGTTGATGCCTGCCCGCCTCCATTTTACCGCCCGTAAAGGCGGTCCGGGCGCGCCCCCCTGAACCTGTTGCCGCCTCGTTCCAAAGTGGGGTCCCCGTTCCGAGCCCCGCGGGATGCCCGCCGGGTGCCCCGGTCGCGCCCGTGCCTGGCGAACTTCCGGTGCACCTGCGCATGAACGGGCAGGGGCGATATGATGCCTGCACCCGGCCGTTTTTCCCTCCCGCGAGGCACTCCCGTGCTCCGACTCTGTCTCGGCGCCTATCCGGTCGCCGTGCTCGCTCTCACGCTGGTCACCTTCGGCCCCGTCATGAGCGAACCCCAAGACGATCTCGCCCTGACCCTCCGCTCGCGCGCCGCCGCACCGGGAAAGGAGCCGGTTCCGCCCTCCGAAAAGAAGGTCCACTGGGACCCGAAGAAGACCGCGCTCATCGTCTGCGACATGTGGGACCACCACTGGTGCAAGTCCGCTGAGGCGCGCGTCGGCGAACTGGCTGGCCCGATGAACGAGATGCTGAAAGCGGCCCGCGCGAAGGGCGTGTTCATCATCCACGCGCCGAGCACCTGCACCGACTTCTACAAGGACACCCCACAGCGCAAACGCGCCCGGAACGCGCCGGCCGCGAAGTCCCCCGTACCGCTCGCCGCCATGGAACGCTGGGGCACCGCCTGGAACTGGCCCGACGGGACACGCGAGGGCGTGCTCCCGATCGACGATTCCGATATGGGCTGCGACTGCAAGGTGAAGTGTGAGATCCGCGCGCCGTGGACCCGCCAAATCGCCACGCTCGACATTGCGGCCGGCGACGCCATCACCGATAACGGCCAGGAGACGTGGAACCTGCTCACTGAGCGCAAGATCGAGAACGTGATCCTGTGCGGTGTTCACCTGAACATGTGCGTGCTGGGGCGCCCGTTCGCGATCCGCGCGCTGGTGAAGCAGGGCAAGAACGTGGCCCTCATGCGCGACATGACGGACACCATGTACAACCCGGAGCACCCGCCGGGCGTGAGCCACTTTGTGGGAACCGATAGGGTTGTTGAACACGTCGAACGGTACTGGTGCCCGAGCTTCGTGAGTACCGACATTACCGGCAAACCCGCGTTCACCTTCAAGGCCGATCCGCGCGCCAAGAAGTGAAGTCGGCGCGAGGGAAATCGGGTAAAAACCGGCGCGCTTGGCCCGGCCGGGCCAGTTCGGGTGAGCGGGGCACCCGTGGGGCCGCGCTGCGTACCAAACAAGGCTTATGGGAACTCACATGGCTCGGAAGGCGCCCAACAAAGTCGCTCCGGAACCGGCCCCGGCCGCCGCACCGCAACGCGCTGCGCACACGCCGGCGAACATCCACCTGAACGCGGTCGACTGGTATCTCGCGCCGTGGCGCAACTTGCCGCCGCTCCCGCGCCCCGAGCCGAAGGCCTTCGACCAGAAGGCCGCCCTGAAGGTGCTCGCGACCCTCAACCCGAAAGGCGATTTCGGCGGCTGGAAGTGGGAACGCGCCGGGCTCTCCGTCGCGATGAGCCGGCCCGAAGCGCACTTCTGGTTCATGGCCACAACGGCCCCCATCGGGCAGAAATCCCAGGACACCGCGAACCAACTCGGGAAGCGGGCCTTCGACGGGAGCATCACGCCCGCCGCGATCCGCGAGCGACTGGGAGAAGACTACCAGCCGACGGACTGGTCCTTGCTGCCGCTCGCGAACCTCTTACCGCTCACAGAGGTGCTGGCGATCCTGCGGGAGGGGCGGAGCGGCGCGCTCGGCCGGCCGCTCCAGGCTTATTCCACGTGCCGCCAGTTCGCCGAACGGTTCGCCGCTTCGTTGCTCCCGTATCTCACGGCCGAGGAGCGAGAGGAACTGAAGCCGGCGGTGCGCCCGCTCATCAACCCGCGGCGCTGGCATAACGGCGGCGGTGAGCCGGTGTTGGAAACTTACATTGCTCCGATGCTCGGCCTCTCGGACGAGATCGTTGCGGTGGTGTCGAACATGGAGGATGACCATTTCGCGTGGTACTTGAACTCGGGCGCCTGGGCCGATCCGGTCCGGCTGCTGCTCGGCATCGCGGACCCGCGGGTGATGATCCACCACGCGAAGCGGCTCCGCGCCCCGCTCCAGAACGAGTTCACGGTCCGCGGGTGGCTCGCGAACACCGAACTGGCCGGGCTGGACGTCATCCGGGACACCATCGCGGGCCAAACCAACAAGGGCAAGGCCGAGAAGTTGGCCTCGTTCCTGGCGCTCGTACACGCGCCCGAAGTCGCACCGGTCATGCTCGAACTCCAGACGGGGTCGAAGGCCGCGGCGCCCGCGCGCAAGTGGCTCGATGAGCATCGGGAATTGGCCCTCCAGGGTCTGGCGCCGGTCGCGGCCGGGACCGGCAAAGCCGCGGAAGCCGCCAAACGGTTCCTGGAGGACGCCAGGCGCAAGAGCGGCGGCGCTGTTGCTGGCGCTGCGCCACACGCCCCGCAACCACAAACCGAGGCCCCCATCTGGCTGAAGGAGGCGCTCACAGAGAAGGTCGGAAAGGGGGTGCTCCCGCCGTGGGCCGACCCGGCGGTGTTCCCGGACGTCGGCCCCGCCGGGCACACCCTCGGTGCCGTGGAGGTGGGGCACCTGCTCCAGGCACTGAAGGGCAGCACGCTCGACGCGCCGCACCCGCTCGTTGCCGCGTTACGCCAGCACGGGGACAAATCGCGGCTCGATGCGTTCGCGTGGAAGCTGTTCGAGCTGTGGCAGGACGCCGGGTTCCCGAGCAAGGAGAAGTGGGCGTTCCTCGCGGTCGGGCACTTCGGCGGCGATGTGTCGGCGACGAAGCTCACCCCACTGGTCCGCGCGTGGCCCGGCGTGAGCCAGCACGCCCGCGCCGTCACCGGGCTGGAGGTGTTCCGCGCGATCAACACCGACGTGGCCCTGGTGCAGCTCAACGGGATCGCCGAGAAGCTCAAGTTCCAGGGGCTGAAGGCGACCGCGCAGCGGTTCATGGACGACATCGCGAAAAAGCGCGGGCTCACCACCGAGCAACTCGGCGACCGCGTGGTTCCCGCGCTCGGCCTCGGTCCGGACGGGGCGCGCACCTTTAATTACGGCCCCCGCGCGTTCCGGTTCGGGTTCGACAAGGCGGGCAAGCCCGGTGTGTTCGACGCAAACGGGGCGTTCAAGACCGACCCTCCGGCGCCCGGGAAATCGGACGACGCGGCGCTCGCCAAGGCCGCTCTTGACGAGTGGAAGACTTTCAAGAAGCAACTGAAGTCGGTCCGGGACGTCCAGACCACCCGGCTCGAACGCGCGATGGTCGCCGGCCGGCGCTGGGCGCCCGCCGAGTTCGACGCACTGTTCGTGCGGCACCCGCTGATGCAGCACCTCGTGCGAAGGTTGCTCTGGGCCGCGCATGCTTCAAACTCGGAGGGCGCGAGCTTCTTTCGGGTGCGGGAGGACTTTACCCTCGCGGGAGCCGATGGTGCCCCCTTCGTGCTCGACCCCGGTGCGAGTGTGGAACTGGCGCACCCGCTGCGCATGCCCGTTGCCGATCGCACCACCTGGAGCGCGGCCTTCGGCGCGGATCAGCTTGCGCAACCGTTTCCTCAGTTGGCGCGAGCGGCGTTTACGCTCACTTCGGCCGAACGGCAGACAACGGTCCTGGACCGGTTCGCGACCGCGCGGTTCGGGGCACGGGCGCTGAAGTCGGCGCTGGAGAAGGGCGGGTGGTCGCGCCAGAACGCCGACCAGGGGAACATCGACTGGTCGAACCTGTACTTCCCGACGGCCGACGTGTCGGCCTCGCTGGAGTTCGAACCCGCCCTGCTGTTCAGCTTCGACGACACCGGCCCGCACGCGGTGCCGCGCGTGACGTTCTCGTCCGGGCGCGCCGGGTGGGGCGTCGGGGCGCCGCTCCCGTTGGACCAAGTGGACCCGGTGGTGGTCAGCGAGGTGATCCTGTTCCTGACTAACATCACGTGAGGTCCGGCACCCGGACGTGTGCTCATGGACCCGACGTGTGCGGCCCTCCTCGCGAGCGCGAAGGACGACCCGGACGGGCCGGGGCGGCTCGTGCTCGCCGACTGGCTCACCGAGAACGGCGACGAGGCCCGAGCCGAACTGATCCGCGTTCAGTACCGGCTCGGTGAACTCGACGAGTTCGCCCCGGAACGCGCGGGGGCGCTCGAACGGGAGCGCGAATTGCTTTCAGCGCACGCGCCCGGCTGGCTCGGCCCCCTCGCGCTCGCCCCGTGGAACGGGTCGTTCCGGCGCGGGCTGCTTCACCTCTCTTGTGCGCACCCGGAACACTGTGCGGACGCGCCGTGGGCGCCGGACCTCGCCGGTCAGGCGGAGTGGCTCGAAGCGGTCGAGCTGCGGAACAACAGCGACGCGGAAGCGTTTCAGCGGTTCCTCGCGCACCCCGCCCTCGCGCGTGCCACGCAGTGGGACCTTTCGAACCCGGCGATGCGGCCCGAGCACTTCCGCGCGCTCGCGGACGCGCACTTCCCGCTCGGGATCGTGGGCCTCGAACTGCGCGGGCGCGAGTTAACGGTAGCGTCGCTCCGGAGGTGCGCCGGCGCATCGTGGTTCGCTCAACTCCGGCACTTCGGGGCGGGCACCGGCGCACCGATCGGGGCACCACACATCGCCGCGCTGCTGGCCGACGGGGGGCGCTTGGGGTCGCTCGATCTGAACTCGCGCGAACTCGACCCGGACGCCGCCGGCGCCCTGGCCGGTGCCCCCGGCGGCGTGGGGTTGGAGCGGCTCGTGTTGCACAACAACCTGTTCGGCGCCGGGGGCACGCGGCGGCTCGTCGCTGGGAACTGGCCCGGATTTCGCCGGCTGAATTTGAGCGTCAATGGGATCGGTGACGCGGGGCTTGCGGCTCTTCTCGCGGCCCCGTGGGCGCCCGGGCTGAGTCACCTCGATTTGAACGCGAACAGCATCACCGTGAGCGGCGCGCGCGCGCTCGCGGAGGCGGGGCACGTCAACAACCTGGCGCACCTCGCCCTGAGCGGGAACCTGATCGGCGCCGACGGTGCCCAGGCCCTCTTCCGGTCCGCCCACCTGGTCGGGCTGTCTTCGTTGTTCCTCGACCGCAACGAACTGGGTGACTCCGGCGCACTGGCCCTTGTGGGGGCGCCGGTGCTGACAGGGCTTCGGGTGCTGCGACTGGCGGGCAACGGGATCGGGCCGCGGGGCGGGCGGGCGCTGGCGGAACCGGGCGCGCTTCAAGGGCTGGACCACATCGACCTGAGCAAGAACCCGCTCACGGGGCGCGCAAAAGCGCTCCTCGCCGAGCGGTACGGTTCGCGCGTGGTGCTGTGAGCGGGCTACGAGCGCGACAGCGCAGTCAGGTCGGCGCGGAGAGTCGCCTCGGGGGTGATGCCCTCGTACCGGCGGACCACCTGTCCGTTGCGGAAGATTAGCAACAACGGGATCGCGGACACGTCGAATTTTGCCGCGAGTCCCGGGTTCGTTTCGGTGTTCACCTTGCACACCGTGAAGTCGCGCGCGAGGGTCTGCAGTACCGGGTTCATCGCGCGGCACGGGCCGCACCAAGCGGCCCAGAAGTCCACCAGAACTGGACCCGGGGCGTCCAGTACCTCGCGCTTGAAGTTGTATTCCTCGAGCAACATGGCGCGTCTTTCCGATCCGGGTGAATGGAACGTCACACTGGTTCAGTGCTCGTGTTCCTCAATCGGGTATACCTGGAATCCGGTACTCGTCTTACCCGGTGGCTGTAAGGGGCGATCCGCGCCGTCGCGGGTCGGTGCTTTTCCTGGGACCGCGGACGTCCCGTCCGCTGCTGCACGGGCGGTGGTGCGAGACGGCTCGTCCCGAACCGCTCATCCGCGGGCGGAAGAGCGGACGGGACGTCCGCGGTCCCAGGAACCCTGAACTGTCACTTCGGGGGTGCTGCACGGGTGGTGAAGCCTGACGGTTTGTTCCGAACCGCTCATCCGCGGGCGGAAGAGCGGACTGGACGTCCGCGGTCCCAGGAACCCTGAACTGTCACTTCGGATTGGTGAGCACCTTCTGAACTTCTGCGGCGACTTGTGCGCCCATCGAGCCGGCCCCCTTTGCGTTCAGGTGAACGCCGTCGTTCGAGAACCAGTCGGGCTTTTCGAGCACCAGGGCGAACAGGTCGTTGGTTGGGATCTTCTCCTTCGCCATGACCTCGGCCGCGGCCTTGTTGCGCGCCGTCACACGCTCGGTTTTCGT
>DASWYH010000170.1:0-3220 GCA_036405095.1 Gemmata sp.
TGGCCCGCCTGCTCCCCCGGACGACCGAGTTGACGTTCGGTCACAAGGACGTCGTGTACCAGCCGGAAGGGGCGATGGAGTACGTGTACTTCCCGCGCACCGGCGTCCTGTCCTGCGTGGTGCTCATGGAGGACGGGGGCAGCGCCGAGGTGGCCGGCATCGGGCTGGAGGGCATGGCCGGGGTGTCAACTGCCCTCGGGGCCGACCGCAGCCGCGAGCAGGTGTTCTGCCAGGTCGCCCCGTGCGTTTGCCGCCAGATGCCCGCTGCCGAGTTCGCCGCGGAGGTGGCCGGAAGTGGCCCGCTGCGTGACATGGTGTACCGGTACGTGCGAGCGGCGATGACCGCTTCGGCCCGGCAGACGGCCTGCAACTGCCTGCACTCGGCGGACGAGCGGTGCGCGCGGTGGCTGCTCCAGTGCCACGACCGAGCCGAGGGGGACGAGTTCTCGCTCACCCACGAGTTCCTGTCGCAGATGTTGGGCGTCCGCCGGGCCACGGTCACGGTGACGGCCGGCATCTTGCAGACGGCCGGGTTCATCACGTACAAGAACGGTCTGGTCCGGGTCCGCGACCGGGCCGGGTTGGAGGGCGCGGCGTGCGAGTGTTACGCGGTGATCCGCGACGCGTTCACATAAAAGCGGAAAAACGGTTTGCGCTGTACGGAACCGTACCACATCACTCGTTGTGCCGCCGTAGCATCCTGTCTCTCGGCCGGCTCTTGTGCTTCTGCCAAAAGCGTACGCCCGGCCTCCGAATGTACCGACGAAGGGGCCGAGCCGCCCAGCGTCGCGTTGGGGCTCATTTTGACGATCAACTCCGAAGGGCCGATCCGCGTTGTGGTGGTCGATCCCTGAAGGCGTTTGGGGGTTATCGCCCCGAACTCTGGGCCATGATTCACGCAGGACTAGCGATCCGGGAATGGCTGGAGCGGCTCTGCGTATTTTTCCGATCTTAAGGAGCCGACCCAGAGGAGCCCGACATGATCCGACCACTTTTTTGCGCCCTCAGCTTCGCCCTCGTCGGGTGTCAGAGCGTCAAAGAGAGTCTGTATTCCCCGCTCACCACGCGGCTCGACCTCGCCAACACTCAACTCGCCGCCGGGGTCCACCAGGTCGAACTCGGCAATGCGAAGATCGACGCCCTGGACGCGAAGCTCGCGGAAACCAACCAGCGGGTCGCCCGGATGGAGAAGCAAC
This sequence comes from Gemmata sp., assembly GCA_036405095.1. GTDB lineage: Bacteria > Planctomycetota > Planctomycetia > Gemmatales > Gemmataceae > Gemmata. Next base: position 1,197 of record DASWYH010000170.1, read on the forward strand.
TCGCCGAGACCGACGCGCGGATCAAGGACATGCAGGGTGATCTGAAGATCGCGACCAAGGCTGTGGTTCACGTCGACGGCACCGCTACCGAGCTGAATAGGACGGTCCAATCCATGTCCGGCACGCTCGATGCAACCGGTAAGCGGATCGAGGTCATGGACGGGCGGTTGGCCGACGCCAACAAGAAGGTCGACGAGGTCAACAAGAAGATGGACGTGATCGTCGAGGCCGCGAAGAAGATCCCCGGCGTCGAGCCAAAAAAGTAGCAACTGTTGGTTAACCGCCCGCTGCCGAATGCGGTCACTTATTAGCCCATGTCGCCCCGCACCTCGCAGTGCGCTGATTACCACACCACGAGGATCATCATGCCGACCAACACACAGCCCGGATTGCGCGCCGGGGAGCAGCATACCGAAGAGGCCGAAAAGCACTCCGAAGGCCCGGTGGCCCGCAAGATCGAGGAGTACACCGCGCAGGTCCCCTCTGACGTGTTCCTATGGGCCGCCGGTGGGTCCATCGTCGCCTCGCTCGCACTCCACGGGCTGGGGCGCAAGGAAGACGCGCAGTTCGTGGGCCAGTGGGTGGCCCCGTTCATGCTCCTGGGCGTGTACAACAAGATCGTGAAGGTGGCGGGCTCGGACCGCGTTCACGCCTCCTAATCACCCACGACCCGGCGCTTCTTCCGCCGGGTCGCTCGCACCTCTGCTTATCATCATGGCGACAACCGTCCCCGACTACGATGCCTACCAGTCATCGTTTCACGAAGCGTTCCAGCCCGAACTCTACGCGATTCTCGACGCCCTCCCGCGAGACGGGCGTGCGCTCGACGTGCCGTGCGGGAACGGGTTTTACGCCCGCCGCATCGCGGACCACTTCGGCGACCGGCTGACGGCGGTCGACTCCAACGACGAATACCTTCGTGCCGCTCGCGCGGCGGTTGGTGGCTCCGCAGAAGTTCGGAAAGCGGATGCATACAAGCTGCCGTTCGAGGACGCGACCTTAGACCTGGTGTGGTGCGCCCAGAGCCTGATCAGCCTGGACCCCGACCGCGCCGTTCGGGAGATGTTTCGAGTGGTCAAGCCCGGCGGGGTGACGGCGATTCTGGAAGTGGACGAATTCCACCGGGTGCTGCTGCCGTGGCCCACGGAACTGGAAGCGGCACTTCCTCTTGCGGTCAGGGCGGCGGCCGTTCAGCAGTACGGTGACGCAGGCAAGACGTCACCGGCCCGACGGCTTCGCGGCGTGCTCAAGGAGGCCGGGTTCCGGTCAGTGCGCCGTGTGACCCACCCGTTCGACCGGGCCGCGCCGTTCGATCCGCTCGCGGTCGCCTTCCTCGAACGGCACTTCGAGTACCTGCGGTCAATCGTTTACGACCACCTCCCGACCCCGGCCCAGAAGCTGTTCGACCGCGCGACCGATCCGGACGCGAAAAATTCGCTTTTCCGACAGCCGGACGTCGAACTGGTGTGTCTCAACGCGGTTTACTTGGCGTCGCCGGAACAGAAGTAAACACGACCGGGGCTCCGGCATCCTCTCGAACGCGGAACCCCGGCAGTGTTTTATCGGACTGCGCCAGACACCTGGATGCACCGCCTCGCAACGCGGTCGAACACTTATGCGGTGCCCGCCGCGAGAGTTAGGGGGCGGGCGAAGCGTCGTTGGGTATAGGACGCATAGCCGAAGCCAGTTGTTCCACCGCCGCTCGGTGCGCGGGTCGAACCACGCGCGCCAGGGCCAAGACGAATTCCTGCCACGCATCGCCCTTCTTTCGTTTGCGGGGCATACGTCGCCAGGTGTTGGCTCGGCATAATCAATCTCCCTTAATCACCCAATTACGTGGACGGGCTGCCTGCGGGTCGGCCGGACAGTGAGTTCGGGGCGTTCGGGTGGGCACCCGGATCGACGCTGATGCCCAACCGCTCGATCAGTTCGCCGCCGAGCCACGAGGTCACACCGCCCAGCAGCAAACCGAGGAGCGACAGCAGGAGGGCGATGCCGGTGCAGGCGAACGACTGGAACGTGTA
>DASWYH010000171.1:0-2382 GCA_036405095.1 Gemmata sp.
GCCGCCCGCCGAGCACCCGCTGTACCTCGCGGTTCTCGGCGAACTGGTGCGCATCGACCTGGAACACGCCTGGACCCGCGGGCGCCCGAAGCGGGTCGCCGACTACACGGCGCGGTTCCCGGCGGTGCTGACGAATCCCGCCCTCCTGAACGCGATCGCGTTCGAGGAGTACCGACAGCGGCTCCGGGCCGGCGAGAAGCCGAGCCCCGAGGAATACGAGTGCAAGTTCGGGGTGGACACGGCGGGGTGGGCCGGGTTCGCGCCCCCGTCGAGTGCCTCTGAAGCGGACAGGCCCGATCGCGGTCCCGGCGACGAGGCGCCGACGAACCGGATTGTGATGCCGCACGCGGGTTCGGCACCCCGACCGAATCCGAACCGGCCCGGGCGGGAAGCACGAGCGCGGGCGCTGTCTGAAGCCGAAGAACTGTCCGTCTGGCAGGACGCGACGGCGGTGCTACCGAACGTGGGCACCGATTTCGTCGGGTTTCATCTCGTCGAGGAACTCGGGCGCGGGGCGTTTGGCCGCGTGTACCTGGCCCGGCAGGGCGACCTCGCCGGGCGGTCCGTTGCGCTCAAGGTGGCGCGCGGGCTCGGGGCCGAATCGAACACCCTCGCGCAGTTACAGCACCCGAACATCGTTCCCATCTATTCGTACCACAATGCGGGACCGTTCCAGGCGGTGTGCATGCCGTTCCTCGGCGGCACCACACTCGCGAGCGTGGTTCAGAGCCTGAGCCGGCGCGCGAGCGTGCCCCGTTCGGGAAAGGAGATCCGCAGCACGCTCGCCCGCGGCCGGCTCGACTCGTCCACCTGCGCCGGGTCGGTGGGTGAGTCCAACATTCACGCCCCGGTGGGAGCGCCCGCTCATTCGGAAGGGGCGCCGCTGACACCGGCCGAATCGCTTGCCCCGGAGACCGTACCGGACGGGTGGGCGCGGCTCGACCGGCTGCCCTACGTGGACGCGATCCTGGCGATCGGCGGCCAACTCGCCGACGGGCTCGCGCACGCGCACAGGCGCGGCATCTTGCACCGCGACCTGAAGCCCGCGAACGTGCTGCTCACCGACGACGGGCGCCCGATGCTGCTCGATTTCAACCTCGCCGAGGACACGAAGCTGCGCGGGTCCGCCGAGCGCGCCATGATGGGCGGGACGCTCCCGTACATGGCGCCCGAACACCTGGACGCGTTCCGCACGGGCTCGGGCACACTCGATGCGCGCTGTGACGTGTACGGTCTCGGCGTGATCCTCTTCGAGTTGCTCACCGGGCGGCACCCGTTCCCGGTGCGCAGGGGGCACCCCCCGACCCTGGTTCCGAAGATGATCGCCGACCGAGCCGTTGCGCCCTCCGTGCGGGCGCTGAACCCGGCCGTTTCGCGCGGGGCAGAAGCGATCGTGCGGAAGTGCCTCGCGCCGGACCCGGCGGGGCGCTACCAGCGGGCCGAAGACCTGCACGAAGACATCGACCGGCACCTCGCGAACCGGCCGCTCAAATACGCTCCCGACCGGGCGGCCCGCGAGCGCGCCCGCAAGTGGGCGCGGCGGCACCCGCGGCTCACCTCGTCCGCGAGCGTTGCGGCACTGGCGGCGGTACTGTTCGTGTGCGCCGGTGGGGTCGCAGTGTACGCCCGCGAGCACGCGCGGGAGCGCGAAGCGCGGGGACGGCTCGCCGAGCACGCGGAAGCGTTCCGTGACGCACAAGCGTTCCTCGATGACCGGACGCGCTCCCGTTCGGGCCTGGACGAAGGGCTCGAAAGGCTCCGATCGGTTCTGGCGGGGTACGGTATCGCGGACGCCCACGGTGACCCCGCGGACTGGCACCTCGGGGCGCTGTTCCGCCGGCTCCCCGAGGCCGAGCGCGAGCGGGTGCGCGGCGACATCGGCGAAACGTTCTTCCTCATGGCGCAGGTCGCGCTGATCCAGGCGTCGGGGGCCGAAGCCCCGGCCGAGCGCGCCGCGCACCTGGATCGGGCCGCGACATGGAACGCGCGCGCCGAGAGTTATGGGATCGACCGGCTCCCGCGCGCGATTCGCGAGCAGCGCGCGGTGATCACCGAGCAGCGCGGGGACGGGGCCGCGGCCGAACGGGCGCGCGCGGAGGCCGAAGCGACCCCGCTGACGCGGCCCCGCGACCTGTACCTCGTGGGGAGCCAGAAGGCCCGCGCGGGCCGGCACCGCGAAGCGCTCCCGCACCTCCAGCGGGCCACCCAGCTCGACCCGGAGAACTTCTCGGCGTGGTTTTTGCGCGGCGTCTCGCACCTGGCAACTGAGCAAGACGAACTCGCGGTGATGTGCTTCGGTGCGTGCGTCTCGCTGCGCCCGGACTTCGCCCCGGCGTGGAGCAACCGCGGGTTCGCGTTCTTCCGCCTGCGGCGCTTCGGCGA
>DASWYH010000172.1:0-1665 GCA_036405095.1 Gemmata sp.
CTGGCGCAGCACCTCGTTGTGGCACTGGCGCCCGCCGCGACGGGCGTCCAGGTTCATCTTCTCGATGTTCTCCTGGCACGCGAGCTGAAGGAACCCCTGCGGCGTGCGGAGCCACACGGCCCCGGCCGGCGCGTCGATGGCGCTGAGCGTGCGGTTCAGGAACTCACGGTAGAAATCGGTTGGCGGGAGCGCCGAGCCGGCTAATCGCCCGGCCGATTCAAACGCTTCTTCGATCTGGCGCGCGTACTTGCTACGGGCGTCGTCGCCGCCGCCGGGAGCTTGGGCGGGCACGGTCGTAGTCGGGTTCACGGTGTTTGGCCTCGTGTTACGGGTCCGGTTGCACCGGTTGGCACGGCTTGATGATCTGCCAGTCGATTACCGACGATCATATCTTGTTGACGGGGTTGCAGGCAAGTTCGTCTCAGGTTCGCGCCCGCGAGCGCGCAGGTGCCGCAACATGGTCTTAGAACAAACTCAGAGGTCGGAGCACAAACCGGGCCCGCCACAGGTAACGCGCACCGGGCGGGCCGGCGTGACTCCTATAATACGCAACTGTTCACGCGCCCGGGTGCTGATTCTCCCAAGTCAGAATGTGATGCATCAGGTCGGCCGGGTCCATGTCGGTGGTGGGCAGTGGCCAGTCGAACCGCTCGGAGGCCGCGAGCTGGATCGCGGCGCCCCGCGCAAAGGGTTCGTTCCACAGGCGCACGAACTTGCCGATCGCGCGCCCCCGGCGGCACAGCCGATCGACGCAGGAGCACGCATCGTCCTCGGTGCGGGCCGCGTCCGAGAGCAGTTCCGTCCAGTCCGCGAGCCACTCCACCAGCATCCGGGCCTCGATGTCCCCCAACCCCCGCGTCAGCGCCTCGTCGCGCAGCACGTAACGAACCAGCAAATCACACTGCGTCGGCATGAACCGGTCCCCCACTGTCCGCAACACCCAACGGCCGGCGAGTCCCCCAACCCGCCGGCCCCGTCCCCATCGCTTGTGCTTCGTGCGTGAGGTCGGGCGTATATCGCGGCCCCCGACCGCTCGCAAGCGCACATCGTGGAGTTTCGTGCCTTGTTTGCGTGCGGAGTGGGCACGGACGCGCAAGTGGGATAAGGTGGGCGGAACTCTCTCGCGCGGCTCGTGCGGTGCCTCAAGTGCGGCGCGCGACCGGGCGGCCCCGGCTCCACTGGATTGCCCATGTTGGTCGAATCGTTCGCTATTCTTCTTGCCACTTTCTTCGCCTTCGCCGGGGTCACGTGGCTGTTCCCGTCCCTGCTGCGTCCGTTCCTGTGGGTGGTGGCGCGTGCCCTGTACCGGTTCACGGCCTACCACCGCGATCGGGTGCCCGCGACCGGCGGCGTGCTGATCGTCTCGAACCACGTGAGCTACGCTGATTGGCTGGTGCTCTGGGTCGCGTGCCCGCGCCCGCCGACGTTCGTGCTGTGGGCCGGCTACTACCGCCACCCGGTCTTGCGGTTCTTCCTGTCGTGGGCGCGGCACAACACCGTTCGCGTTGCCGAAGGCGCGCGCCCGCACGCGGTACACGAGAGCCTGAAAGCGGTCGCGGCCGTTCTGGACGCGGGCCGTGTGGTAGTGATGTTCCCGGAGGGTGCCCTCACGCGCTCGGGGAACATGCTCCCATTTGGCCGGGGCGTCGAGCACATTTTGAAGCT
>DASWYH010000173.1:0-4516 GCA_036405095.1 Gemmata sp.
ATGATCCCGATCGCGGACGAAACGCAGTTCCTCAACGCGCTCGAGAAGCACCTGAACGTCACCGCCGAGAAGGGCGAGGACGGGACCAAGAAGGTGCCGGTGCCGCTCGTCGGCGAGGCGCACATCACGTTCCTCAACGGCTACGCTTACGTGTCGCAGAAGGTCAAAGACCTCGACCCCAAGGTGCTGCTGAAGCCCGCGACGTTCTTCGCCCGGGACGACGGGGCGGTGGCGTCGGTGCTCGTCCACGTGGACCGCATCCCGGCGGACCTGCGGGCGTTCGCGTTCGGGCAGTTCGAGCTGGGGCTCAACGAGGAGCGGCGGAAGAACGCGGACACCGAGAGCGACGCGGAGAAGAAGCTCAAGAACCTCATCTTCGATACCATCCTGGCGGGCACCAAGGGCGCGCTCGACGACGGGAAGGACCTGAGCGTCAAGCTGTTCGCGGACCCGAAGACCGATGACATCTCCGCCGAGGTGGCGTTCAGCGCCCGGAGCGGGAGCGTCACCGCCAAGAACTTCGCCGCGATGAGCACCAAGACGAGCCTACCGGCGGGGATCGTCGCCGCGGCCGACCCGGCGGCCCGCGGGAACCTGAAGCTCGAACTCACGGACGGCACCAAGAAGGAGTTCGCGGCGGCCGTCGACGGCCTCCTCGCCGAGGCGCTGAAGAAAGCGCCCGAGGACCAGCAACCCGTTCTGAAAGCGCTCGTCGCCGCGGTCAGCCCGACCCTCAAGTCCGGGGAACTCGACGCGGCGGCGGCGCTCGTCGGTCCGAACGCGAAGGGGCAGGTCCGGCTCATCAGCGCGCTCGGGGTGAAGGACGGCAAGGGGATCGAAAAGTTCGTGAAGAAGGTGGTCGACGACTACGGCGTGCTCTTCGGGGACTTCGTCGAGTTCAAGTTCGACGTGGAGAAGATCGGCAGCTTCGCCCTGCACCGCGTCGAGCTGAAGCAGGTGGACGACAAGTTCGAGAAGATGTTCGGCACGAAGGTCATCTGGCTCGCGACCTCCGACGACACGCTCGCGGTCAGCATCGAGCCCGAAGGGGAGCTGATCAAGAAGGGGCTGAAGGCGAAGGCGGTCCCCGTGGCGGTGGTGTCGGCCGACGCGGCGGTGGCGAAGCTGGTGACCCTGTTCCAGCCCGACCTGAAGCCCGACGAGCTGAAAGCGCTCATCAAGGACTCGTTCGGCGCCGGTCCGACCGCGGGGAAAGACGCCGTGACGCTGGCCGTTGAGGGCGGGGACCATCTCAAGGTCAAGTTCAAACTGAAGGGCAAGGCGCTCCGGTTCGGCGCCGGCCTCGATGTGCTGAAGAACAAGTAAGCAGCGGCGGTAAGGGGCGCGAGCCGCGGCTCGCGCCCCTTACCGCCGTTTCAGCGCGCTCACCTTCGCTACCAGGCTCGCCCCGATGTGCGGGAGGGCCAGCACCTCGACCGCGGCCCGCTTCTCGACGGCCGCTTTCGGCATCCCGTAGACGACACTCGTGGCCTCGTCCTGCGCGATCGTGTGCCACCCGGCCGAGCGGAGCCTCAGCAGCCCGGCGGCCCCGTCGGTGCCCATCCCCGTGAGCAGCGCCGCGACCCCCACCCGCGCCGAGTTGGCCGCGGCGCTGGAGAACAGCACGTCGACCGACGGGCGGTACGGCGAGCTTTTGGGGTTCGGGGTGTACCGCAGGCGCCGGTCGGCCGCGAGCTCGAGGTGGTCGTCGGTGGCCGCCACGTACACCGTTCCGGGGCGCGCCGGCTCGCCGTCCGCCGCCGCCCGCACCGGGAGCCGGGAGCACGCCGCGAGCTGCTGAACCAGCCCGGCCGCGAAGTCCGCGCCGATGTGCTGGCTGACGACCACCGCCGCCCCGAAATCGGCCGGGAACGCGCGGACCACGTGGACCAGCGCCTCCGGGCCGCCGGTCGAGGCGCCGAGCAGCACCAGCGGGGGCAGGTCCGCCGGCACCGGGCCGGTCTGGGGCACCGGCATGACCGTGGAGCCGCTCACGCCGTCGAGCGCGGCCCCCAGCTTGACGAGCCGCTCGAGGAGCTTGGTCGCGTTCTGAACGGCCCCGCCCGGCCCGAGCGTGGGCGTGTCCACCGCGTCCACCGCACCCGCGCCGAGGGCCTGGAACACGAGCGGGAAGTTGGTCGTCACGCTCGACGTGACCAGCAGGATCGGGCACGGCGACTGCCGCATGATCTGGCGCGTGGCCTCGACCCCGTTGAGCCGGGGCATCACGAGGTCCATGAGGACCACGTCGGGCCGGTCCGCGGCGGCCATGCTGACGGCCTCGTCGCCGTCGTCGGCGGTCCACGCGACCGTGTACCCGGGCACCCCGGCGACGACCCGCCGGAGCACCTCACGCGCGAGCGCCAAATCGTTCACGATCCCGATGCGCATCCGGTTTCGTCCTCTGTGGTCGGCCGCTCGCGCCCCGGTTCCGAACCGGGGACCCGTGCCGCGGTCGGCCGCGGCGGCGGTGTCGGAGGGGCCCTCGGGGCGCCGGGGAAAGGAGCGGCGCCGGGGGATCGAGAGTAGCGGCCCGCCCCGTCCGAGGGGCGGAGCCGTGGGCGCGGGACCGGTTCCGGGGCGCCGGGCGCGGCGCCCGGAGTCGTCTAGTTGCCGTCCGCGGAACCGATCAGGTCGATGACCGCTTCAATGAACCGGTTGTCGTGAAAGCTGCTCTTGGTGAGATAGGCGTTCGCGCCCACTTCGAGCCCCTTGAGCCGGTCCTCGTCCCGCTCTTTATACGAAACGATGATGACCGGGAGGTCGCGCAGCCGGTCGTCGGCGCGGACCGCCTGCACGAGCTGGAGCCCGTTCATGCGGGGCATGTCGATGTCGCTGACGAGCAGGTCGCACCGCTCGGCCCGCACCTTGTTCCACCCGTCCACGCCGTCCACCGCGATCGCCACCTCGTACCCGTTGTTCAGGAGCAACTGGCGCTCCACCTCGCGCACCGTGATGGAATCGTCCACGACCAGCACCCGCTTCTTGCGCCCCGGCCCGCCGGCCCGGGTCTCGCACCGCACCAGCGAGCCCGTCTGGATGAACTGGTCCATCGACCGGAACAGGTCCTCCACGTCGACGATCAGCACCGGGGAGCCGTCGTCCAGGATGGCCGCGGCGCTCAGGTTCGGCACCTTCCCGAGCCGCGGGTCGAGCGGCCGCACCACCAGATCCTGCTCGCCCCGGAACGCGTCCACGACCAACCCGTAGGTGCCGGTGCCGTCGCTGAGCAGCACCACCGGCACGTCAACCCCGGCGGGCGCCGGCGCGGGCATGTCGAGCAGTTGCGCCGCCATCACGAGCCCGACATTCTGCCCGTCCACTGTAACAAATTGGCGGTGCTCGATCGACCGCACCTCGTCCCGGCGCACCCGGATCAGCCGGTCGATGCGGGTGTGCGGGAACGCATACGGTTCGCCGGCCACGTCGATGACCACGGCGCGGATGACCGAGAGCGTGAGCGGCAGTTGCAGGTGGAACGCGGTCCCGGCCCCGCGGGTCGTGGTGATGCGGACGTTGCCGCCCACCTTGCGGATGGTGTCCATCACCACGTCCAGCCCGACCCCGCGGCCGGAGAACTCGGTGACCGCGGGCGCGGTGCTGAACCCCGGGAGGAACAGGAACTCCAGCAGCTCCGCTTCCGTGAGCCGGGCGGTCATCTCGGGGGCGCTGAGCCCGCGCTCGACGACCTTGGTGCGGAGCCGGTTCAGGTCGACCCCGGTGCCGTCGTCGGAGACGGACACGAGGAGCATCCCGGCCCGGTGCCGGGCCTCGACCGTGACCGTACCGGCCACGGGCTTCTCGGCGGCCCGGCGCCGGTCCGGCGGCTCCAGCCCGTGATCGACGGCGTTGCGGATCAGGTGCGACAGCGGCGCTTCGAGCTTTTCGAGGATGTCGCGATCGACCTCGGTGGTTTCGCCCACAACGACCAGCCGGGCCTCTTTGCCCAGGGCGCGGGCCATGTCGCGGACCATCCGGGCGAGCCCGTGCAGCCCGTCCCCGAAGGGGCGCATGCGGCTCACGATCACCTCGCGGTAGAGCCGGGCGTTCAGGTCCTCGGCCCGGGCCGCGTGGTCGTCGAACGCCGCGGTCTTTTCGAGCAGCTCCTGGCGGCACGCGCCCCAGTGCCGGCGGGTGTCGGCGACGAGGGCCGCGATCTGGTCCGGGGGCACCCCGCCGACGGCCGCGTGGTAGGTCGCGTCGAGCATGGAGGCGAGCTGGTCGTGGTGCTTCTTCATCTTGAGAAGCGCCGAGGAGAACGACGGGAGCCACCGCGCCTGGACGAGCGATTCGCCCGCCAGCCCCATGAGCCGGTTGAGGCTCTGCGCGCTGACCCGGACCACCGGTTCCGCGGCGGGCGCTGCGGGCAAAGGGGCTCCCCCCGTTCCCCTTCCGGGCGGGACCGGTGCGGCCGGCGCGCCCCCCCCCGGCGGGAGCGCGTCGGCCGCGCGTGCGGGTTCCTTCTCCCCTTTCCGTTCGGGAAGGACGGCCGGGGGAGCGGGCTTTTCCGCTTGGG
>DASWYH010000174.1:0-4091 GCA_036405095.1 Gemmata sp.
GGTTCGTGGGCGTGGACCCGAGTGACAACGTCTTCGACAACCCGTACACGCGCGAAAAGCACAAGGCGTTCATTGAGGATTACACCGCCCCCGCCCCCTTCGACCTCGCGACGCTGCGGATGGTGGCCGAACACGTGGCGCACCCCGACGCGGTCGTCCGCGCCCTCGCGCGCTTGGTGAAGCCCGGCGGGCGGGTCGTCATCTTCACCGTGGACCTCTGGTCGCCGATCACGGCCGTTTCGCGGGTGGTGCCGTTCGACCTGCACTACCCGGTCAAGAAGTTCCTCTGGGGCGGCGAAGAAAAGGACACGTTCCCGACCGCGTACCGGATGAACACGCGGGGCACGCTCAAGAAGCTCTTCGCGCGAGGCGGGTTCCGCGAGGCCGAGTTCGCGTGGGTCGATGATTGCTCCGCGCTGTCGCGCTTCCCGCCGTTAAACACCCTGGAACTGGTCGCGCGAACGGTGCTGCGGAAGGTAGCGATGCGATACCCCGAATGCAACCTGCTCGGGGTGTACGAGCGGGCGTAACGCTCACTTCGGCGCCGGCACCTCGCGGCCCATCGTGGTGAGCAGCAGCTTCATGTCGAAGCCGGTTTCGCGCTTGAGGCGCCCGGTCCTGTCCCGCTCAATGTCGTCGGGGTGGTGCGTGCAGACCAGCGGCACCCCGCGGTACTGATGCACCTTCCCGCGGAGCTCTGCGAGGGGCACATTTTGCCCGGTCAGCAGTTTCGAGACGAAGTGCCCGAGCGCGAACAGGTGCCGGGGCTTCACCAGTTCGAATTGCCGCCGGAAGATGTCGCGACAGTTGGCGCATTCGGCGCTGGTGGGCGGGCGGTTCTTCGGCGGGCGGCACTTGATGGCGTTGAACAGGTACACGCGGTCGCGGGTGAAGCCGCAGGCGCCGATGATGCGGCCCAACACCGGCCCGCCGACACCAACGAACGGTTCGCCCTGTGCGTCTTCGGCAGCCCCCGGCGCGTCACCCACGAAGGCAACTTCCGGATCGAGCGGCCCCGTACCGAACACGGTCTGCAACCGTGTGCCGAACAGTTCACTGCACTTGTCGCACCTGGCCACTTCGGTTCCGAGTACCGTGAGTTCGCGGCGCCGGACCTCAAGGGGGTCTTCTGCGTAAGTGGTGGAACCCGCCGGCGCGCCTTCGCGCGGGCCGTTCGCCGCGACATTCGGCAGCGCGGTGCGCGCGCGTGTAAGCGGCTCGCCACGGGGCACGAACAACACACCAGCGGCGCGGACCGCGTCGAGGTGCGCCCGCACCTGCTGAACCAGATCGATCGCGTCATCGGCCATCACCGCTCTCCCGGAACGCTCGCCCTTCTCCCGACAGTACCTGAAACGCTCACCGATCATCAATGTTGGGGCTGTCCGTGCGGCCCCGGAACTGCACCCCGTTTCAGCCGGTGGTTCCGTGCATGCGCGGTCCCTCCTTCAACCGCGGCCCGGGCTCACGGTGGCCGGTTGCGGGACGGACGCCAACAGGTGTGCGGCTGGCAGCCACAAACTCGCGCACCTTGGCCACACGGGCGGTGAGCATCTCCGCCCCCGTTGCGGTCACGGCTCAATACGAACAGGGCCACCGTCAGACGGCGCGGCCGAGCGCGAGCGGTCTCGTGGGCGCTGTACGATAGAGGGGCCGGCGGTGGCCGCCCCTGGACCTCGAATCAAAAGCCATAACCCTTTGCGGATGTTTGATTTTCGATTTGACGATTCCCGGGTCTGACGATCTCCGACCCAAATCCTTATTGGCCGCCGGGTAACACAAGGTACACGCAAATGCACCCTTCCGACGCCGCACGTCTCGACGATTATCGGTTCCAGATGGGCCACGACGCCGGCAACCTGGCGCTGGTACTCGATTCCCTGACGGACGCGATTACCGCGCTGAACCAGCACCTCGTCTACTACCGGTTGGAACAGGGGCAGCGCCGTACCCCGCCGCCGGACCTCCCGCCCCTGCTGGCGGTCCTGGTGGACGCAAAGGCTCTCGTTCAGGAATCGCTACTGCGGTTGAAGGGGAAAGAGTAGAACGTTCCCCTGTGGAGTGCAACGGGCCGCGTTCCCCGCAAGGATACCTCACATCACGAGTCGGGGCTTTGCGGCCCGCGCTGCGTTACACGCCGCACAGGTGCCGCGGATCACCAACGTGTGCCCCTCTGCGCGGAACTGGTTCTGCGCCGCAACCTGCTCCAACAGCGATTCCAGTTCGGCACTCTGGAACTCGGTCATCGACTTACACAGTTCGCACACAAGGTGATCGTGTGCCGGGTAGCCATAATCGTGGTCAAAAACGGTCCGCGCGCCGAGTTCGATCCGGCGCAGGAGGCCCGCATCGACTAACTTCGAAAGGGTGCGGTACACGGTGGCCCGGCTCACCTGCTTGCCCGCCGCTTTCAGATTGTCGATCAGTTGCTCGGCATCGAAATGCGCGTGGCGGGAAAAAACGTGCTCGAGCAACTCGCGCTGCTGATCGGTGAAGCGCTGTGGTGGCTTGCGGCTCGTGAGGTACTCCCGGAACTTGTCCTCCGGAGTCTGCGAAACCGCGACGGCTGGCAGTGACAAAGTAGCTCTCTCTGATCGGGCGCCGAGGTTCGACCGAATGGGATTATAGCCCCGCCGTCAGCAAAGGTGGCGCGAAGAAGAGAAAGCCGATCCCGTTTTGATCGGGCCGGCTCGCAGAACGATCTCACAGAGCAACTTGGGTCCCCAACCCACACTCCGACCCGGTTCCGGATCGCCGCCACAAATCTTTCTCGGTACTGAGCTTCCAGCTGCGCGGGGGGGCGCCCGGGCCGACTCACATCCGCCCTTCGACCCGGCGCAAAAGTGCCTCCTCGGCGAGAAGCCACTTCTCCTCGGTGTCGTAGGTGCCGTCGGCGATTTGCTGCCGGACGCGGGCAACGAGTTCGTGCCGGATTCCGTCTTGGTCTTTCACGCTCGCGCTCGGGGACGACGGGGCCGGTTCTGCCACCAAGGTGCTGCCGGGCCGGCGCACCCGCTCGAAGCCCGGGACGGCGGGAGCGGACTTGACAACGGCGACGCGCCAGCGGTGCCAGCCACGTGGTGAGGTCTCGCGCATGAGAATATCGTCTCCCTGCCGGCGCGGGCGGACCCGTGCGGCAGTCGGTCGGGGTGCGCTCCCACCGGCGGCGGCCGGCCGTTCGCGCACGCGGTTCACCCTCTCCCGGACCGGCGCAATTGAGGTGCCGAAGCACCTTTTGCCGGTCCAAACCCGTCACCACGGTTCCGAATCCTGGATCCGTAATGCCGAGTTTTGTCCTGCGTAGAGCGGAATCCGCCGCCCTCCGGGACACGGTTCACCCGTTCAGTGATCCGCGTCCCATTCTACGCAAGTGTATCGTCGTTCGCGCGCAACCTCTCGCAGGAAAATGCGCACTCGTTCGCGCGTCTCAAGACACTTCGCGTCTTCGCTTGCCCGTTACTCGGGTGGTGCCCGGGGAACGGTTCGCGCAGACGCCCCAGCCCCCGCTCCCCCCGCGCTTTGCCGAAATCGGCTCAAGCTCCGACCCGCGGGCGCGGCTCACGTCCCGTCGCGCATCTTGCCCGCGGCGATGTGGGCCGCGCGAGTCGGCCCCGGGTGCCGGTAGCCGCTCAGCGTTTCTCGCACCAAACGGGTTGCGGCCGCGATGCTGGTCCGGTGCCCTGGCGACACGAAGACCGGTTTCACGTCGGTCGCGGAGCGCACAACCGCACCGACCTCCTCCCCCTCAATAGAGAGAGGGGCGGCGTCGCCCGCGGCACGGCCCGGCTCGGTGTAATCGCCGATGAGCCAGCTCTTCGCACAGCCCACGCACGGCAAGTCTAGCCACAATCCGAGATGGCAGGCCAGCCCGAACCGGCGCGGGTGCGCGATCCCTTGCCCGTCGAGCATAACTGCGTCCGGCGGGTGGCGCAAATTGCCGAACAGTTCCAGAAGGGCCGGTACCTCGCGGAACGACAGCAATCCCGGAACATACGGGAAAGTCACGTCCCGCGACACCAGGCGCTCTTCGACCACCGACAGATCGTCCACCCGGAGAACGACGACGGCGGCGAACAGTCGGGGTTCGGTCC
>DASWYH010000175.1:0-4492 GCA_036405095.1 Gemmata sp.
GGGCTACACCGTCGAGGCGTCGACCTACGTTCGGTTCTCCATCCTCAAGCCCAAGAAAGGCAAGCTCTCGTGAGCACCCCCAAGAACGCGCCCGCGAAGGTCGACGACCCCGCGAAGGCGCTCGCCGAACTGGTCAAGGACTTCGGCCCTGGCGCCCTCAAGACGCTCGACGACGTGAGCCGGGCGTTCAAGATCGCCGAGGGCGTCACCAAGATCCGCGAGGTGATCAACGGCGCGGTGGACCGCATCCGGCCGCTGGCCGGCTCCCCGCTCGGGTTCCGCACCGACAAGGATTCGACCGGCGGCTACCCGCCCGCCGTGCTCGTGGACTGTGCGACCGAGGCCCTGTTGCGCGGGCTCCGACTGACCGGCAACGAGTGGAACATCATCGGCGGCCGGTGCTACGTCGCGCAGGCCGGGTTCGCCCGGCTGGTGGCCGAACTCGACGGGCTCACGGACCTGGAACTCTCCCCCGGCGTGCCGGTGCTGAAGGAGGGCGGCGCGCTGGTCGAGTACAGCGCGAAGTGGCGCATCGACGGCAAGCCGATGAGCGTGACGCGCACGATCCCGATCCGGGTGAACAACGGGATGGGGGCCGATGCGATCCTCGGCAAGGCGAAGCGCAAGATCCTGGCCGCGGTCTACGAGCGCGTCACCGGGTCCGCGCTGAGTGAGGGCGAGGCGGACGACGTGCCGCTCGCGCCGGCCGCGCCGCCGAAGACGAACCAGCTCCTGGCGCGGGCCGAGGAGGTGCGCGCGAAGCTGGCCAACAAGGCGGCGCCCGCGGACCCGTGGCCGGCGGCGGCGGGGCCGGACGAGAACGTGCAGCTCGACGAGCACGGCAACCCGGTGTTCGCGTCCGACCTGGCCGGCGCGCTGTTCGGCAACCCCGCCAAGACCACCGGCGGCAACCTGCCGGACTGACCCCGCCCCGCGCCCCTCCCTTGCGGGAGGGGTTCACCCGGACACCGCACCAGGAACCCGCCCCGTGATCGAGCTGCCGACCGAATCCGACCCCGTGCGCGTGGTGATGGGCGACTCGCTCGTCGCGCTCCGCGCGCTCCCCGGCGGCTGCGCGGGCGCCGTCATCACGGACCCGCCGTACTCGTCGGGCGGCATGGTCCGGGCCGACCGCGTGAACCACACGACCGACGAGAAGTACACGGTCAAGCAGCACCAGGGCAGGCGGCCGAACTTCGGCGGCGACAACATGGATCAGCGCGCGTGGCAGTCCTGGTGCTACGAGTGGCTGGTCGAGGCGAAGCGCATCACCCGCGAGGGCGGCTACCTGCTCTCCTTCAGCGACTGGCGCCAGCTCCCGGCCCTCACGGACGTGATCCAGTGGGCCGGCTGGGTGTGGCGCGGGATCCTGTGCTGGGACAAAACCGAGGGGGCGCGCGGGCCGCACACGGGCTACTTCGCGTACCAGTGCGAGTTCGTCGCGTGGGCCACGCACGGCCCCTGCCTCGCGAAACCCCCGCTGGCCGAGGGTGGCGAAGGGCGAATGCCGGGCGTGTTCCGCAGGGCCGTGAGCCAGGCGGACAAGCACCACCAGACCGGCAAGCCGACGGACGTGATGCGCTGGCTGGTGAAGTGCTGCCCGCCCGGCGATCTGATCGTGGACCCGTTCGGCGGGAGCTGCACGACGGCCGTGGCCGCGGCCCACGAGGGGCGCCGCTGCCTCGCGATCGAGCGGGAGGCGCCGTACGTCGAGATCGGCCGGCGGCGGGTCGCCGAGGCGATGGGCCGCGGCGCCGGCTCCCTGTTCGGGGAGGGTGCGTAGAGGTGAGCACCGCGACCGAGTACCCCAAACGGCCGAAGTTCTTCGCGCTCCGCTTCGCGCGGCTGATGGCAAAAGACTGCCTCGCGAACCAGATCGGGCCGGACGCGTGCTGGCTGCTGGCGGTGATCGCGCACACCGAGGACGCCAAGGGGTATCGGGCGCCGGTGACGTTCTTCAACGAGCAACTCATGCCCCTGGTCGGGTGCCACAACGTGAAGGCGCTCGACCGGGTGCGCGACAAAGCGGTCGCCTCCGGCTGGCTCCACTACGAGCCCGGGGGCAAGAGCAAGGCGGGCCGGTACTGGGTGGTCGTCCCGGACCGGAATCGCGACTGGGACGACCACCCGACCGACGAGCACGAGGCGCCCGAGTCGTCCGCAAGTGACGGTTATTCCGCGACAAAATCGACCCAAGAAGCGGGCAACAAAGCGGGAGAGAAGCGCCAGGAAAGCGGGCAACAAAGCGGGAGAGAAGCGGGCAACATTCCTCCTGTACCTAGCCCTAGCCCAAGAGAAGACCCCCCTTACCCCCCGCAGCCGGGGGGAGGAGGGGGAGGAGCTGCGCCGGAGAAGAAGCCCGCACCGGACCCCGGCCCCGAATCCGTCCCCGTGCCCGCGCCCCTCGACGCCCCGGCGTTCCGGGTCGCGTGGAAGCGATACCTCGCGCACCGGTCCGCGATGCCGAAGGCGAAGCGGCTGACGCTCCACGGGGCCGAGATCGCGCTCGGCAAGCTGGCGCCCTTCGGCCCCACCGGGGCCGCGGAGCTGCTCGACCGCGCGGTGATGAACGGCTGGCAGGGCGTGGTGTTCCCGGAGACCAAAGGCCCCGCACGGCCGCCCCCGCAGCGCCCGCGCCCGGACGAGATCCTCGCGGCGCGGCGGCGCGAGGAGCAAGAGCGAGAGAAGGCGCGCGCCGACCTGGCCGCGAAGGGAATCAAGCCCGGATCACTGTTCCAGAAACCGACACCCCCGGAGTGACCCCATGCCCGACGCGATTCACGTGCTCCTGCTCGCCACCCACGCGGCGGCCCTCGCCGGCGCGGCCCTGTTCTGCGCCCGCGCCCGGCGGCACGCGACCGCCGCAGACGTTCACGCGACCAACGCCGCCGGGGTTGCGAAGCGGGCGAGCCGCCAGGCCGATGAGGCCAGCAACCAAGCCGACCGCGCCGAACGTCAGGCCAACCGCGCCGCCCGCGAGGCGACGCGCGCCGTGAACGCGAACGCGAAGGCGCCCGAGCGCGCCGCGAGCGACGACGACGCGGCCGACGTGATCCCGTTCACCCGGCCGGCGCCGATCGACCCGCCGGCGGTGCTGTCGCTCCCCTTCCCCCGGCTGGCGGACCGCGACGAGCCGGCGTAGTTCCCGAACCGAACCCGAACCCGAACCCGAACCCGAAAGGCAACCCATGAACGGCGCGGAGCTGATCGCGAAAGAGCGCGAGCGGCAGATTTACGAGAAGGGCTATTTGGCGGGCCACGACGACGAGCATGCCGACGGCTCGCTCCTGATCGCAGGCTTGCTGTTGGGCTGTGACGTGGCCGGGCACGCGCTCGCGAACGTGGACCCGCCGGACCTCAACGGCCCCTGGCCCGACGCGCTGCTCTTGCGCGTCCGCGAGAAGCACGCGGGCGACGCGATGCGGCAACTCGTGATCGCGGGCGCCATGATTGCGGCCGAAATTGACCGGCTACAGCGCAGAAAGTGAACCGACCCCAACCCCGAACCGGAGTGCGTAACGATGGGCTTTCTCAGCGGCGGGATCACGTTCCAGCGGTTCCGCGCCAGCGGGCCGAAGCCGAACCTGGTCGACAAGGGCGAGGCGTACGTCGCACGGCTGCGCGACCGCCGCGCCGATCAGCACCGACCGCCGGACGCCGACGGCACGTGCGTCGGGTGGGCCGCGGGCGCCAGCGTACTCGACACCGATTTTTCGCTCATGAAGCAGGTGTACACCGATCACCTCGTCTGGGACTTCTGGACCCAAACGAACCGGCTCCCGGGCGACCGGCTGAACGCGTACTACCAGGCGGACCTCGCCGCGCTCGCGCGGGACAACCCGAGCGGGTACGCGAGCGCCCGGCAGAAGCGCGAGGCCAAATCGAGCGCCCGCGCCCGGCTGGAACAGGAGGCCCGGGACGGGCGGTTCAAGAAGTGGAAGGCGACGCCCTGCCTGTGGGACGGCATCACCAACGCGGTGCTGTTCGGCGCGACGAGTTGCGGCCTCGCAGGTCGGTTCGTGGGCCTGTTCGAGCAGACGTTCGATTCCAGCCTGCTCGACCCGGACAAGCTCGGCGGGAAGCTGTCCGCGGTCACCCCGGCGACGCTGGCCGAGGCGTACAACCCGGCCGCGAAGAACGAAGCACTCACCAACTTCTGGGGCTGGGATTCGCCGTGCGAGGCCCCGTCGTGGTGCCCGCTCGACAACTCCCCGGAGTTCCTCGGCAACGAGTTCCTGCTGTGGCTCTGGTACTTCACGGACAAGGTGAGCGACACCGTCAAGCTCGCCGACGGCACCGAGGCGACGCTCATGTTCGCCGGCGGGTTGCAGGTCGAAGACCCGCGCGGGCACTCGGGCCGCGGCACCCTGAACAGCATGTCGGCGGTGAAGCTGCCCGAGGCCCGCGCCGCGGTCCGGTCCGGGAAGCTCCCGCGGAAGGCGGCGCTCACGGTGGTGCGCCAGGGCGAGCAGTTCACGTTCGTCATCCAGGC
>DASWYH010000176.1:0-3762 GCA_036405095.1 Gemmata sp.
GGGACTCGGCCAGCGCGCGCGCCCCGGCGTCGCCGATGTCGGACTCGCGCAGGTCCAGTTCGAGCAGCCCCGCGAGGGCACGGGACGCGGCGAGATCGGCGGCCCCCGAATCGCGCACGTGGTTGTTCGCGAGGTTCAGCACCCGCAGCCCGCGCAGCCCGGGGCACGCGGCCAGCGTCTTCACCGCGTGGAGCCCCAGCGCGTTGTTCGACAGGTCGAGCGCCCGCAGGCCGGCGAGCCCACTGGCCTCGGTGAGCGCCTTCACGCCGGGCGCCCCGGGCCGGGTCTTGCTGACGTTGAGGGTCCGCAGCCCCCGAACGATCCCGCTGCCCGCGAGGGCCGTGAGGCCGTCCGCGGCCAGCGGGTTGTCGCTCAGGTCGAGGTGCTGGAGCTCCCGGACCGCGGGGAGCCGGAAGAGCGCCTCGGCGTCGTCGCTCCCGATGCGGTTGTTCGTGAGCACCAGGCGCGACAGCGCGCCGGCCCGGCGGGCGGCCCCGAGCGCGTCGATGAGGAGCGCGGGGGGGAACGCGTTCGCGTTCAGCTCCAGCGTTTTCAGGCGGGCGAACAGCGGCGCCGCCGCCAGCGCGGCGAGCCCCTCGGGCGAGAGGCTCTCGAACTCGAAGCCCAGTTCGGTGACGCTGCCCGCGTGCGGCGAGCGCGCGAACCGGGCGACGTCGTCCGGGTCGAACCAGCCGGTGGAGAAGTTCAGCCGGTGGAGCCGTGCGAGGTCGGGCCAGTCGGCGAGGGCCGCGAGGTCGGGGCGGTCCCGCTGGTCGATGTCGAACGCGCGAACGGGGGCCGCCCGGAACACCGCGTCGCCGGTCTCCAGGAGCGCCGAGAGCGACAGCACGCCGACCTTCCACGGGAACCCGCGGCGGAACTCGAACCGGTGCCACCCGCACCCGGCGGGCAGCCCTTTCGGGAGCGCGTGCGTCATGCACCAGCCGGTGAGCACGTCCGGGTCGTGCTGGCGCGCCGCCACACATGCCGGATCGTAGCTCGGGAGCCGGGCCAGCTCGACCTGCGCGCGGATGAACGCGGCGCGCCGGAAATCGCCGTCCTCTTCAACGAGGTCGGCGAACGCGAGGCGCGGGGTGTCCTCGTCCGGGTGCGCGCAAATGGCGCGGTACAGTGCGTCGTGCGAGCTGGTGGTCAAGTGTGGCGGTTCCTCCTGCTTTTCACACGGGCAGTCTACGCGGGCCGTCCCACCTGCGCCTATGCCAGTGGCGGCGCCGCGAAACCGCCGGTCCGAGGGCTTCGGCTTTCACAACGAGCGGTGCGTTTTACCCGCCGTTGGGTTCTCAACCGCCGGGAAGTCGAAGGCCCCTGGAGCAGTTTTAGAAGCGCCCGCGCTCGAACCCAGGTAAACCGCCGGGCGGCGCACCCGATTTTGCTCGCGGTGCCGGTCCGCCGCGCCCGTCACCCGTTGTTCGTCGCTCCCGTTTTCCACCCCGCGGCTTCCTCGCCGTCGAGCCGGAGCGTCAAGCACTTTGCGCTCCCGCCGGCCTTGAGGAACTCGTCCAGTTCCACTTCGATCGACCGGTAGCCGGCGCGGGTCAGCTCCTGAGCGAGGCGCGGGCACCGGCTGTTGTGTACCACCGTCTTGCCCACGACCACCGCGTTGCAACCGAACCGGAACGCTTCTTCTTCCACCACGGGAATCAGGTTCGGCACGTGCGTGGTGAGGACGCGCTGCCCGTAAGAGTCGAACGCATTCGGAAAGTAGATCGCTTCGCCGGGGGCGAGCGGGCAGAAGCACGTGTCCAGGTGGTAGAACCGCGGGTTCACCAGTTCCAGCGGCAGCACCCGCACTTCAAGCGCCTTCCCGACCCACTGGTGCGCGCTGGCATCGGACCGCGTGCGATACCCCGCGAACAGGGTGTCGCCGCAGAACAGCGCGTCCCCGGCGCCTTCGTGGTAAGAGTCCTCCGGCAGGTGCCTCACCTCGAACCCGTGTTCCGCGAACCAGGCGTCGAAGAACGGCGACTCTTTCGCGCGGACCTCGTGCCGGAACCGGCTGCTCAGGAACGTGTTGCGGAACACCAGGCCCGCGTTCGCGGTGAACACGAGGTCGGGCAGCCCCGGCTGCGGGGCCACGGTTTCGACCTGCACCCCCAGCGATCCGAGGGTGCTGTGGAGCGCCTTCCACTGGCGGAACGCCAGCTCGCGAACGGCCCCGAGGGACCGGTTCATCCACGGGTTGATCTCGTACTCGATGCCGTAGTGGTCCGGCGGGCACATCAGGATGCGCGGCTGCGACATGGGGTCGGTTCCGTGGTTGTGTGAGCACGGGGCGGTGTCCCATTTTATCGCGTGGGCTCCGGGGTGCGCGCGACCGGGCCGGCTGCGGTCGCCTCCCGGATCGGGTCGAAGGCAACGTGCGGAGGCGCCCGTCCTCACAACGGGTGGTCGTCGGGCGGCTGTGGGACTTGCCGGCCGGGGGGACTACCGGGGCCGCCCCCGCAGTCCGGGGGCGTTCGGGAAACGACCGGGCTTCACTCTTCGCCGAGGCGTTCGAGCGCGCGAACGGCGTCGTGCAAGTCGAGGTTCGGGTTGATCTCCAGCGCCTGTCGGAACGCCCGGAGCGCGGCGCGCGGGCGGTGCAACTTCAGCAGGCACTGCCCCATCCCGGCCGCGGCCCCGAAGTGGTGCGGGTTCAGCCGCAGCACGGCCTCGCAATCCTCAACGGCGCGGGCGTACTCGCCGCGCTTGAAGAACCAAATCGCGCGCTGGTTGTGGACCTCGGCGAAGCTCGGCGCCTCGCGCAACAGGGCGTCCAGTTCCGCGCGGGTCCTGTGGGCGTCGGGCTCGCGCGCGACATCTCGTAAACGCTGGTTCTGCTCCTCGGTGCCGTCCCGGAACCACAGTTCCCAGAGCGCGTCGGTGGCGAAGTGGCGCACGAGCGGGTCTTCGTCGTGCAGCGCCGCCGCCACCGCGGGCACGGCCGCGAACGTGCCGGTCAGCCCGAGCGCCAGCACCGCGGCCCGGCGCGTTCTGTTGCCGGGTGCGGCCAGCAGCCGCTGGAGCGTGCCCTCGGTGTACGACGCGCGCACGGCCTCGCGGAACGTGCCGACGGCCGCGTGCGCGCCGGCGGTCCAGAGGTCCTCGTCGTCCCCGAGCCGAAATTCGGGCAGTTGGTCGAACAGTTCCACCAAAAGTGCTGCGGCCACGCGATCCCCTCCACACGCGAACTGCCCCATTTTACGCCGCTCGCTCCGCCCCGCACAAGCGCGCAAAAATGATCGGTGCTCGCGTCCGCGCAGCCGCCCTCTCCCCGGATCGGCGCACCGACACCGTTCGGGCACTGGCCCGGCAGATGTACGGGGTCCGTGACTTCTCCGCGATGCCGATCCTCGCGGACGCGCTCCAGGACGCGGGTTGTGATGACGACGACCTCCTCGCTCACTGCCGCAGGGATGGGCCGCACGTGCGCGGGTGCCGGGCCGTTGATTGGGTGTTGGGGAAGAAATAACGTGGCGGGTCGGGCGCACGGTCGCCCGGCCCACCACGCCGGTATCAGTCCTTCTTCGGGCGCTTCATGCTTTTGATGGTGTGGAGCGGGAACAGCTTCCAGCCGGCATCGACTTCGCCCACCAGACCCACCAAAACGCCCTTCTTACCGTCCTTTTCGACCTCTTGCGGGATCACCACCACCCGCTCGGTTTCACCCGATTGTACCTCGACCACCGCGACGTGAAGGTTCTGATCGACCGCCAGCGTGGTGAGCTGCGTCACGGTGTCATCGAGTTTGAGGGGTTCGCC
>DASWYH010000177.1:0-2659 GCA_036405095.1 Gemmata sp.
GCCGGCGCGGCACCGGCCACCACGGCACCGGCCCCGAGCGCGGAACCGCCGCTCCCGGCTCCGGCCGGGCCGAACGACCTCCCTCACATCGCGGCGGCCCTCAAGCGCGTTCTGGGCCGCACCCGCCCGGTACGGATCAACGTCATCCACCGCGAACTGTCGAAGGAACTGGGACACACGTTCGACCCCACGGCGTTCGGGTGCAACAGCACCGGGGCGTTTGTCCGCCGTTTCGCCGGGCCGCTCGGGGTCGTCGTCCGGGGCGCCCAAAACGAACAGGAGATCGACCTCCTTGGGGTGCCGGCACCGAGCACCAACGGTTCCCACGCCACAAAGAACCCGGCGGGCCGAACAGCAGTTCCCTGCTCTGCTCTGGCGGAACCGCACACCGCGGCACACTACAAAGAACTGCTCGGAAAAGGGCGGGCCAACGAGAACACCGTCAGCGTCATCCCCTGGGACGCGCTGGTTGCGGTCTGCGAAGTGACGGTCCTCGTTCTCGCGCCCCCGACCGGCGGCCCGGCCCAGTCGCTCGAACTCCTGCCGAAGCTCAAAGCGGCGGGTGCCCCCGACGGCGCCCGGCTGATCGTTTCCGCGCTCCGGTGTGCGCTGCCGCAACCGACGGACAAGGGGCTCTACGCGCTCCCGGCGGGCGCGACCGGGGCCCAGATCCGCGCCCGGCTGTTGAGCTACATCGTCTACGTGCTCCGCACCCGGCTCCACGACACCGGGGTGGGCGGCCCGATCAACGCCGCCGCGCTGGCCGAGGTGTTGGAGCCCGGCCCCGCCCTCGAACAGGTGCACCAGGAGGTCGCGAACGCGCTGGCGGAACCGGCGCCTGAACCCGCCGGCGCGCCCGTTCCCACCCCCGCCCGCACATCGGCTCGCGTGGAAGCGGTCCACACGCCTGCCGGGTATCGCGACCTGCTCAAGAGCGGCGGACAGGAGGGCAGCGCGGAACCCGAGCACCAGAGCATCAACCCGCCGCCGTGGACCTCGTTCGAGCGGATCTGTGCCGACACCTTCGCCGCGCTGGCGCCCGAGGTCGGGAGAGGCGAACTCACTCTGGACCAGTTCCACGACCACCTCTACGCGGCCGAAAAGGACGTGCCCGTCCCGAACTACCGGTCGCACGCGCGGCGCGCGGTCACGATCCTGAAGCTCTCGAACGCGGTGCTCGAAAGTGACGGTCGCGTCACCCTACACCCCCAGGTCGCCGAGCCGAACGACATCCGCTGGGCGGTTCTCGGGGTGATGCTGACCGTGCTCTCTCTCCGGCTCCGCGAGCGCGCGGTTCCGGGTCCGGTGCGGCCCGACGTGTTCGCCGCCGCGATCGCCGCCGGGCCGCTCACCGACGAACTGGTGCCGCAAATCGCCCAGGCCATCGAGAGCATGGAGCGCGCGTTCCCCGAAGCCGAAGCACCACCGGAGGCCACCGCAACCGCACCAGAAGAAAAGCCACCCGGAGACCCCGAATCGGCCCCGGATGAGGTTCAAATCGGGGTGCTCGCGGAACTCGCGAACGAGCCCGCTCTCGCAACCGGGCCGGAACCCGACGGGCCGCAAATTGTCGTGCCCGAGGTCGTCGCGGTGGAAGTCGCGGTTCCCGGATCCGCGCCCGAACCGGCCACCGCGGGAGCCGCAACCGAGTGGCCGGACGCATACGCCTTCGATGGGGCGCTTCCGGGGGGCACCGAGCAGTCCGCCCCGGAACCGGTTCAGAATGGCGACACGCGCGCCATGGAACCGCTCCCCTCAGGGGCACCGGGCCTCATTGAACACATCGGCGCCGTGCCGGCCCCGGAGAGCGCATGCGCTGCACCCACGGACGCCGATGGTCCGGCGCCCCCCGCCCCGGCCGTCGAAACGGTTCCGCACCCGGAGGCGCTCGCATTTGCTACCCCGGACGAAGCGTTCCCCCGTGCGGGGGTTGTGCCCGAACCCGCTCCCGGAGGAGCAGACGGAGCGGCGGTCCGCGCCCCGGCCCAAGACGCACCCGCTGCACATCCGGGGGAGGACGCCGCACCCTCGGGATCGGCCACCGACGAGCCCACCAACGCATCCGAACCCGCACCGCCGGTGACCGCAACAGGGCCCGAGTTCCGCCCCCTGAACCAATGGCCGCCGCATGCCGGCGACCCGGCTGTGCCGGCCGAATTGGCGAACGACGTGGCCCCGCCGAGCCTCCCGCCCGAAGGGCCGCTGTCGCTCGACGACGAGTACCCGCTCGCGATCCCGATCGCGGACTGGCTCCCGGATGACGATCCGTACTTCGAGAGCCCGCCGGCACCGCCAGCAAGCGCTGGGGGCGGTTTCGGCGTGCGGATCGTGTCCCCGCCGCCCGCCCCCGCTGACACGTTCAGCGACGTTGCTACGATAACACCCAGTGCGCCCCCGCCCGAATTCCGGCAACCGCCACCGTTTCCTCCGTTGCCACCGGAGTCCGCATGAGTCGTTCGCGCCTTACGGTCGTCCTCTCGCAGGCGCCGGGCAAGCACCCGGCCAAGCGGAGCCTCGAAGAGAGCGTCGTCGCGGCGCTCCTGCTCGAACCGGACCTCGAAGTCTCGGTCGTGCCCAACCTGTACGACCTCGGCCCGGACCACACCGGGCGGCTGTTCCTCGGCTCCGTCACGGGCGACATGGTGGTGCTCTCGTGGCT
>DASWYH010000178.1:0-12381 GCA_036405095.1 Gemmata sp.
AGGGGGTTGGGGGGGGGGGTGCTTTCTCCCCCTCCCTTGCCTGCGCCCCCAAAAAGAGAGGAAACCGGGAGCGCGGCCTCCTCCGCGACCGTGTCGGCATTTGAACTTGTTTGGCTCCACGAGCTGGGATATAGCCCGCGACTCGATGCCTGTGCCACCTGCGGACGCGAGCGCCTGAACCCGGCCGCACGGGCGTTCTTTAGCCCGTTGGCCGGCGGCGTGTTGTGCCCCGAGTGCGGGCCGGCGGTCGCGGACCGGCGGATGGTGTCCGGAGACGCGCTCGAAGCGCTGCGCACCCTGGGCGCGGACCCCGAGCACCCGCACCTGCCAACTGCGGTGCGGGTCGAGGTGCGGCAGACGTTGGGGTACGCGGTGAGTTGTGTGCTGGGTCGCCGGCCGCGGTTGCTCAGCTATGTGGACGGGCGGTAACGGTTCGAGGGGGAACGCACGGATGCCGATGCCAGCCAACAGGACGTTTCGACCGGGTCGCGCCGGTGTGCTGGTGGCGGCGCTCGCGTTGCTCTTCGCCCCGGGGTGCAACACCGCGCGGAGCTTCAAGCAGCGCGTCACCAGCTCCACGGCCCAGCTCCTCGGGTCCCACTACGACGACCCGCGGGCCGCGGAGCGGCTCGCCGCCGCCGAGCAAATGTACAACGACGGGCTGTACAAACAGGCGATGAGCGAGTTCCGCACGCTCGCCGACAACCAGCAGAACCCGGTCGTGCTCGCGGAGCGCGCCCGCTTCATGCAGGCCGAGTGCCGCTTCCAAATGGGCCAGTACCCGGAGGCTGCCGACACCTACCACAAGGTGCTGCTCGATTTTCCCACCGGCGCGTACCGGCGCGACAGTTGCGACCGGATCTTCCACATTTGCGATTACTGGCTCAACGACTTCCGCGCCGAACTCGACCGGCGGAACGCGGCCGGCGAGACGGGCGTGTTCCGCTGGCGCCCGAGTTGGCCGCACCTGCGCGACACGACGCGCCCCCAGATCGACCAGGAAGGGCGCACGCTCGAAGCGCTCCAGCGGGTCCACACCCACGACATCCAGGGGCCGGTCGCGGACAAGGCGATCTTCTGGTGCGGGTACATCAACTTCATCCGCGGCAACTTCACCGAGGCCGATCAGTTCTTCAGCCAACTGGTGGAGCTGCACCCCGACAGCCAGTTGCGCCCGCAGGCGCTCGCGTATGCGATCCAGGCGAAGAACAACTCGACCGGCGGGGCGAGCTACGACGGGCGCAAGTGTGCGGAGGCGCTGCACCTCGTGTCCGTCGCGGAGGCGACCGTGCCGGAACTCGCGAACGACCCCGCGATGGCCGAGAAGCTGACCCGGGCCAAGTTCGCGATCCGCTCGCAACAGGCCGAGAAGGATTTCCTGACGGCCGAGTACTACGAGCGCACCGGGCACCCCGGGTCCGCGGTGTTCTATTACGAACTGGTGCGCCGCCGGTACGCGGGGACCAAGTACGCCGAGGCCGCGACGGCCAACAAGGACCGTCTGGTGCGGCTCATGCACGAGGGGCGCCCGGAACCGGGGAACGACCCGTTCGCGGTCGCCCAAGCGAAGTGGAACGAGCTGATCGGAAAGGCCAAGCCGGTTGGCGAGAACGACCGCGCCCGGATCGACCCCGCGCTCCTACCCGCCGGCGGCCCGGTGCCCGTGCAACCGATGCAGGGCGTCGGGAGCGGGGACCCGCAGCCGCGCCCGTAAGGTGTCGAGCTTTTCCGGTCCGGCGGCAGCGCTTCGGGAGCCGGTCGCACAGGGACCGGTTTCGTAAAGCGGGACCGCGGGCCGTTCCCCAAGGTGCGAAGCGCGAATGGATAGCCTCAGCCGTCGGTTATTCGCGGTGAGTGAGATTGCGGTACTCGGGGTAACGATCGCTATCTGCGTGTGGGGTTGTGGGTACTGGACCCGTCATTCGGAACCGAACATGACGAGCAACGAACACGAAACGGGCGCCACACACACGGAACCCCCGACCTTGAACCGGCGCCAGTTCCTCGGGCTCCTCACGGGTGCCTCGGTGGCGGTTTCGACCGGGTGCCAGAGCGGCTACCGGATGTTCGGCTACAACGTCGGGGCCGGCGCGCTCTACGACCCGAACATCCGCACCGTGTACGTGCCGCTGTTCAACAACCGCGCGTTCCAGACCACCCCGTACCGCGGGTTCGAGGTGGACGTGACCCAGGCCGTGGTCCGCGAGATCGGCAAGACCACCCCGTTCCGCGTTACGTCCGACGTGTCGAAGGCGGACACCGAACTGCTCGGTAACATCGTCTCCATTCAGAAGACGCTGTTGAACGTGAACCAGCAGAACCAGATCCGCGAAGGCGAAATTCAGGTGACGGTCGATGTGGTGTGGCGCGACCTGCGGGACGGCACCATTCTGTCGAACCCGCGGAAGCCGACGGCTCCGGGACTGGACCCGAAACTCGACGGTCCGCCGCTCCAGTTCGACCCGAACGTGCCGGTGCCGCCGGAATCGAAGCCCGCTGAAGTGCCCACCCCGGTGCGGCTCATCGCCACCGGCCGGCTGCTCCCCGAGCTGGGCGAGAGCAACGCCTCGGCGATGACCCGCATTCAGAACCAGGTCGCCGTGCAAATCGTGTCGATGATGGAACGGAAATGGTAGCGCGCAATGCGCTCGGTCGTTTCGTTCGGCTCATTAACGGTACAGTGCTCTCACGCGCTCGGCCTCCGAAGGGAAGCCGTCTTCGTCAAGGACGCGGGCGAGGAGCGCGAGATAGACCGTCTCCGGAACGAAGAGTTCGTACCCTTCTTGAGGGGGCCACCACCATCCGTAAATGCGAATGTAGCCGGGAGGGATGAACCGGCCTTCGGTGACTCGGTCGTATTCGTCCAGGTCGTTCGGGTAGGTCACCCCGAAAATGCCCTCACCGCCACTGTACCCGTGCCGCTGCTCAGCAAAACCCGCCAAATCCGGTAACACTCGCCGGTGGCGGATCGCTTCGAGACACGCAGTTTCAAAGTCCGGTTTCTGGTCCAATGACCACCCTCACATGCTGATTCGGCGGTAGGTGTCGTCCACCACCCAGTGGAACGCGGTCAGGTGGATCGACTCCACGATTCCCATGTCGTCGAGCGGAACGTGTAACCCGTGGTGCGCCAGCCCGCGGAGCTTGCCGCCCGTGAACCCCGTGCAACCATATGTTGTGAGCCCGTGCGTGTTCGCCCACTCCACCGCCCGGAGGATGTTCGGGCTGTTCCCGCTCCCGCTGATCGCGACCAGCAAGTCCCCGGGGGACGCGAGGTTCTTGAGCTGCTCCACGAACACGCGATCGAACCCCTCGTCGTTCCCCCACGCGAGAATGTAGGGCGTGTTGTCCGTCAGGCTCAGCACCTTGAGCCGCTTCTTGGTGTCGTCGTCGAAGAACTTCCGCGCGAGCGTGCCCTTGCCCATGTCCTCGCAGAAGTGGGAGGCGTTCGAGCCGCTCCCGCCGTTCCCGATCACGAACACGAACCGCCCGGCGACGTAGCGCTCGTGGATCAGGTCGGAGAGCTTCTGGATCTCGCCCGGGTCGATGCGGGCCAACTCCGCGGCCACGCGGTCGAGGAACTCGCGCGGGTTGAGCGTCGTGCCGATCATAGGTCGTTCCCTTAGCTCCAAAGGTCCGCGCGCCGCGGCTCGGGCGGAAGAGGGCCGAACGCGTGCGCCGAGCGGTAGCCGGTGTTCTATCGGGGCACCGGCGGGCTGGAAGCCTTTCTGTATTAGATCGGCACGCGGGCGATAGGATTCTCGGCGGGGCGCGCCGCCGGTAAGATGAGGACACACACGACCGGACCGGAACGAGGTTGGTATGCCGAACGATGAGAAGCTGCGGCTCGCCGATTTGCGGCTGGAGTACTCCGCCGGGGGGCTGGCCGAAGGCGACGCGGGAACCGATCCGTTTGCCCTGTTCCACAAATGGTTCGCGGACGCGCTGGCGGCGGACCTGATGGACCCCAACGCTTTCATCCTCGCGACCGTGGGCGCCGACGGGCAGCCGTCCGCCCGCGCGGTGCTGTTGAAGGCGCTTGACGACCGCGGGTTCACGTTCTTCACGAACTACGACAGCCGCAAGGGCCACGAGATGGCGGCGAACCCGAGGGTCGCGCTCGTGTTCCTTTGGCATCCCCTGGAGCGCCAGGTGCGGGTCGAGGGCACGGTCGAAGTGGTGACGGCGGCCGAGTCCGACGAGTACTACTCGAAGCGCCCGCTCGGGAGCCGGTTGGGCGCGTGGGCCTCACCCCAGAGTGCCGTGATTGCGGGCCGCGAGGTGCTGGAGCGGGCACACGCGGAGATGCACGCGAAGTACCCCGACGGCGACCCGCCCCGCCCGCCGAACTGGGGCGGTTACCGGGTGCTGCCGCACGTGATCGAGTTCTGGCAGGGGCGCCGCAGCCGGCTCCACGATCGGATCGTGTTCCGGCGCGTGGGGCACGGTTGGACCCGCGAGCGGCTCGCACCGTGAGGTGCTGAAGCGAAACCGGGCCGTCGGTTTCTCCGGGTTGGTGTGTGACATCCGTCCGGGTTGAAGCGTAACGGTGGGTGCCTTTGCCCTCTCCCCTTGCGGGAGAGGGTGGCCGAGTCTTCGAGGCCGGGTGAGGGGTGGTGACCCCACACAGTAGCGCTTCGCGGTTCGGTGTTGCTCCGCGCCCTCTCCCGCATGAGGAGAGAGACAACACGACGCTCGTTACCGACCGACACGGCTGGTATCCGGCGTTGCGAGTGGGGCGCTAACTTCCTCAACCCGGAACGAGCCGGTCCCCCAGGATTTCCGTCAGGGCGCTTCGTTTCTCGGCCGTCAGTTCCCCCGCCACTCCCAGCCGACAGTTCGCGGGAAGGGCCCGTGCCAGGCGCTCCACGCTCGGCATCGTGTTCCGTTGAACGGTAACCCGTAACCACTGAAGCCGGGCCAGAAGTGGGGAACCGGCGAGCGCGCCGAACACCCAGTCACTGAGCACCGAGTGCGCCACGTCCAGGTTGCGCAGCGCTCCGAGCCCCCGCGCGTCGGCCAGTTTCTTCATGCCGGAATCGAAGCTCCCAACCGCCAATGTGACGAGACTCGAAAATACGGCCCGATCGCACAAATAATCAAGAGCCTCGTCGTTGATCCACTGTGCAGACAGTTGGCGCAGGTGTGGAGCGAAAGGAGCGCTCTCGATCGCCTGGAGGCACTCCAGCGGCACGCCGCTTTTGGGAAACTGGAGCCGACACAAGCCGCGAAAGTCGGCCGCTCGGAAGAAGTCTGCCAGCAGCCCGTAAATGTGGTCCGACCCGAACGTGAGCGATGCGAGCGAGGCGAGGTGCGGCGACGCGGCCAGGGCCGAAAAGGCTTGGCGCTGGTGCCCCTGGAACGTCAGCCCCCGGACGTGCGGAACCCAATCCGCGGCGAAAAATGCCGTCCAGTCGGTGGGCGTTCCCGTTGGGGTTACTTCCGAAATGTGGTGCCGGCGTAACCACGTCGCACCATTTTCCCGGAACGCCTTGAGCCGCAACGCGCGCACGGGGATTGAGATTCGCAGTAGCCCTTCGCTTGTCGCGGTCAGAGTAAACGGGCCAGGGGCGTCTTCGCCCAAGCGCTCCTGAAGCTGGCGCGTGAGGGGCGGGCGCTGTTCCGAGATGACTCTCAACAATTTGGCCTGAAGGGTGCTCCCCTGTTCCTCCAACCAGTCCGCGTAAACTTGGCGCGCCAGATCGTCATACGGGTCGGCCCAGATCGCCCGGACCAGCGCGTTTTCTTCGACGGTTCCGATCGTCGGGGCGTCGGCCGGTGGGGCAGGTTGTGCTGGGGCGGCTGGGGACTCCTCAACGGGCGGTCCGTTCTCTCGGAAGCGGGCCTCAACTTCTGCGATGAATCCGGGAGGAGCCGGGTTCTGAGCCAGAGTGAGCCTTCGCAGATTGGGCAACTGCGTGGTGCGCCCGAGTGCCGCAACTCCCGCGCGCCCGATCATGTTCCCCCGAAGCGAGAGAATGGTCAGGGAACGCAGATGGGGTGAGGAGGCCAGCGCGATCGCCCCCGCGTCCGAGAGCCCCGTGCGGTTGAGGTTCAGCGATTCGAGCCGGGACAGGTGCGCGGCGCCGGCCAGCGCGAGTGCACCCGCGTCTTCGACTTTTCCTCCGCTTTCCAGATCGAGAACCCGCAGGTGCTTCCAGCGGTGGGCCGCGGCCACGGCTCGGCCCGCCGTGGGGACCCCGTGGTGATACGTGAACCGGAACCGCTCCAGGTCGGGCACGGCCGAGCCGTCGCCCAGCTCCTCCAACCCGCCCGCCCGGGTCTGCGGGCCGAACGAGCCGGCGGGGAGGAGTTCCAGTACGGTCAGTTTCGAGAGCACGTTGGACCGCCAGAGTGCCCTCAACGCTTCCGGGCTGAGCCAGCCTTCGAACCGGAGTTCCCTGAGCCGATCGAGAGGGCCACGCAACAGTGCCGTGATTTGCTCTTCGGGCAAGCCGTTTGAATAAAAGCAGTAGTGCAGCGAGCGCAGCCCCGCCGTGAGAGAGAGCTCTGCGACCGCCGGGAGAAATGAAAAATCGTCGGGGAAGGAGGGGCCGACCGCCAGATGGTGCAACGGTCCCAAGTGTGGCGAACGCAACACGGCCAGCACAACGGCCGGTTCGAGGAAGCTCAGTTCCAGGCTGGTGATCGCGGACAGGGCGGGTTCGTCGGCGAGTTTGGCGCCGCCGCGCAGGCCGGAGAAGGCGACGTGCCGGACCCGGCGCCCGGCGGTGAGCGCCCAGCCCTTCTTGAACGCCGCCAGGCTGCGGAACCGCACCGCCTCCGGGTAGCCGCGCCGGCTCTCCCACGACATCCCGTGAACGGTCGGGAGCCCGGCCACCCAGCGGTAGTAGATGTCGCGTTCGGTGTGTAGTTCGGTCCGGATGTAGTCCGCTCGCTCGGTGTCGCCGTGGGCCTCCAACCAGTCGGCGTGTGCGAGTCGGGGGGCGTCCGCATACGGTGCCGCGTCAATGGCGGCCAGGAGCGCTTCTTCGGTGGGTGCCGCCAAGTGTACCGCCCTCGATGCGGGTGGCGCGGTACGCGCGTTGAGCTTTGCGCTCGCGCTGTCACGCTTCCGCAGGTCCGTTTCCGTCAAATTATGGCCGGCCTTCAGAACTGTTAGCAATGGGCGCCGGCGGCTATTTCTCGCGTGGGAACTTCGCGATCACCGCTTCCACGATCAGGATGAGTTGCACCCGGCGCTCGACGTGGAAATCGGCCTCCACGAGCGCGTCGAGCAGTTCCAGCAAGCCGACCGGGCCGACGCGGGTGGCGAACGCTTGTAGCTTCGGGGCTTCGGCCGGGTCCAACCCCGGAACATCAGCCCCGAGGGCGAACTTCAGCGCCTGCTGGACCGCTTCGATCAGGAACTGAAGGACGAGCGACGCCCGGAGCCGCTGCGGTCCGGTCTCCTTCCCGGCGTCCTCGTGGAACTTGGCCCACACCTCGGCGAGTGCTTGAAACGGCGGGTGCGGAGACAGCAGGCCGTCGAGGAGCTTCTGCCGCACGGTCCAGAAGTCGTCATCGTCGAGCGCGAGGGCGCGCGACACGCTCCCGCCCCCGAGCCGCACGAGGCGGCTGCGCTTCGTCGCGTCGGTGACGCCTTCGGCCATCAGAACGGCGTCGAGATCGGCGGGCGAAAGCAAGTTGAACCGCACCACCTGGCACCGCGACAGGATCGTCGGGAGCTGGCGGTCGGTGCTGGTGGCCAGGAGCAGGAGCAGCGCGCCCGGTGGCGGCTCTTCGAGGGTCTTGAGGAACGAGTTCGCGGACGCCGCGTTGAAGTCGTCCGCGTCTTCGACGATCCCGATCTTGCGCGGGCCGCGGGTCGGCTTCAGCGCGATCTGCGCGCAGAACGCCCGCATCTCATCGACGGGCAGTTCGTGCTTGTCTTCGGGGGTCCGGAGGAACAAGAGGTCCGGGTGTGTGGCGGCTTCCACCTGGGCGCAGGCCGGGCACCGGTCGCACGCGGTCAGGTCCGCGGGCGGGCGCTCGCACAGAAACGCTTTCGCGAGCTCGCGCGCGAACAGCCGCTTCCCGACCCCCTCCGGTCCGACGAGCAGATAGGAGTGCGCGAGCCGTCCCGCGGCGAGGGCAGTTGCGAACGTGTTCCGGGGGGCGTCTTGCCCGCGGATGCGGTCCCACGCCATGCCTACTCCTGAACGTTCCACCCGTGTGCCGTCAGCACGCGCGCGACCTCGCGGCGGACGACCTTTTGCACCGCGTCCGGGTCGGGGGCCGCGTCGATGAGCCGGAACCGGTCGGGGCGCATCCCGGCTTCGTATGTGAACCCGGTGCGCACCCGGGTGAAGTAGTCCGCGCCGCGCGACTCCATGCGGTCCGCTTCGCGGGTGCGGCGCGCGACCGCAATCTCGGGTGGGAGATCGAAGACGAGCGTGAGGTCCGGTTCGAGGTTGCCCGTGGAGAACGCACCGACCTGCCACAGCGCGCTCTCGCTCAGCCCGCCGGCGTGCCCCTGGTAAACGACGTTCGCGAGCAGGAACCGGTCCGAAACGACCACCTCGCCGCGCGCGAGTGCGGGGCCGATGACCTCGTCCACCAGTTGTGCCCGCGACGCCATGAAGAGCAGCGCTTCGGTTCGGGGCGCGATGCGGTGCTCGTGCCCGAAGAGGAGCAACTTGCGCAGCTCCTGGCCCAGCGCAGTGCCCCCCGGGTCGGTACACGCTGTGACGGGAACCTTCTGCGCGGTCAGCCACTCGACCAGCAGCCGACACTGGGTCG
Organism: Gemmata sp.; assembly: GCA_036405095.1. Classification (GTDB taxonomy): domain Bacteria; phylum Planctomycetota; class Planctomycetia; order Gemmatales; family Gemmataceae; genus Gemmata. Next base: position 8,743 of record DASWYH010000178.1, read on the forward strand.
ATTTGCCGGTGCCGTCCAAACCGTCGAGCGACAGGAACACGGGTCGCGGCATGGTGGGAACTCTTACTCTCCGGCGATGCTCCCGAGGACGGCCCCGGGCGCGAGTGGGTCATTCGGGAGCACGTGTTGTTCCGTGAGCCGTCCACTGGCCGGGGCGGGCACGTCGAAGGTCGCACCGGGGATCAGCACCTCCGCGATGCGATCGCCTTCGGTGACGCGCTCCCCGACCCGGACGTGCCACAGGCTGAACACGGCCCGCGGGGTGCCCAGGTTCGGCAGTAGGATCGAAACGGGCCCGGGTTCGCTCACGGTCGGCCCCCAACACCGCGCCCGCTTTTTTGCGGTCGCGGCTCGTTCGCGCAAGCAACACCCTCACCACCGGTTCTTGTGTCAGTGCGGGACCATGTCATCAGCGTGGTAGCTCGACCGCACATACGGGCCGGCGACCACCTGCTTGAAGCCGAGCAGCCGGGCTTTGGCTGCAATGGCGTCGAACTCGCCCGGCGGCACGAACCGCGCAACCGGAATGTGCTTCGCAGTGGGCGCGAGGTACTGGCCCAGGGTTAGCACGTCGCACCGGATCGCGCGGAGGTCTGCCAACACGTCGAACAGTTCGTCAAGCGTTTCGCCGATCCCGAGCATCAACCCGGCCTTGGTGACGATGTGTGGCGCGCGGGCCTTCACGCGCTCCAGCAGCCCCAAGCTGCGCGAATACAGCGCGCGCCCGCGGACGACGCGGTGGAGCCGGGGGACGGTTTCGAGGTTGTGGTTGAACACTTCCGGGTTCGCGTCCGTCACGTGGTCGATGGCGGCGTGGTCGCCGAGGAAGTCCGGCGTCAGCACCTCGACCGCGGCGCCGGGGAGCCGCTCGCGCACGGCCGCGATGCACCGCGCGAAGTGGTCGGCGCCGCCGTCGGGGAGGTCGTCGCGCGTCACCGACGTAATCACAACGTGCTTCAGGCCCAACCGAGCGGCGGCCTCGGCGAGGCGCGCGGGCTCGTCGGTTTCGAGGGTTTCGGGGGCGCCTTTGGGGACCGAGCAGAAGCTGCACGTGCGGGTGCAGTGGTTGCCCATGACCATGAACGTTGCGGTCCGCCGGGACCAGCACTCCGGGCGGTTTGGGCACCGGGCGCTTTCGCACACCGTTTCCAGTCGGAGGTCTTCGATCAGGTGCGCGGTGAAGTTGTTCCCGTTCCCGGCCGGGAGCGGGCGCTTCAACCATTCCGGCAACCGCTGCCCGGTTTTCGGAGGGGGAGCGGGTTTATCAAGAAGCGTGAGGGAGTGCATGTCGGTTCGGTCGCGGGAGCGCCGCGGGGTGGTTGTGGAACACGGAAACGCGCGCGAACCCGAACCGGGCCGCGATCAGTTCGAGCAGCTTCTGGCGCACGCCCGAAACGCGCACCCGCAGCGCGCTCTCGCGCTGAAGGGAGGTCATCGGGACCGCGTCGCCATCACACCGGATGTCGCGGAACGGCGCCAGGTCGGGATTCACATTGATAACGATGCCGTAGGAGCTGACCCAGTCACGGATCGCAATTCCGACGTGCGCGATGCGCCGGCCGTTGGCGCGCACGCCGGGATGGTCGGAATCCGGAACCGCCTCAATGCCGAAGTCCCGGCACAGCTCAAGGACTACGCTTTGTAGCTCCGCAACGTATCGTGCGGGGCTGAGGTTGAACGCATCGAGTGGGAGTATTGGGTAACACGCGACCTGCCCCGGTTGGTGGAGCAGCGCCCCGCCGCCACGGGCGACCCATCGCACGGGCCACCGTCGGGAGGCGAGCGCGCTGGCGTTCGGGCGGATGTGGGCCGCGCTGCCCTCGCGCCCGACCGTGATTCCCGGTTCGGGTTCGCACACGACTACGGCCGCGGTGTCGCGGTCGCCGCTGACGTCGTAGCAGAGCCGGCGCTGAAGGGTACTCAGCTCGTCGAAGTCGAGGCCGCCGAGCAAGTAGGCCGTGAGCGCCCGTTCTGGGGCGGTATCGGGTTGGGTCGGCCGGTCGATCACGCGGGCTCTCGTCGTGGCGGTCTGCATCTCCTACCGGTATTTTACCACCCGCGGCCGGCTTCACCCAGACGAAGTGCCCGCGAGTTCTTTGGGGCTCACTTTGAACGCCGCTTTATTCGCCGCCCGCGCCCGGATCGCCGCGCGCCTACCGCTGGTGTTGGCCGTCGTGGTCACCCTCGCGAACGCCGTGAAGCCGGCGACGGTGGACGACACCGCGTATTTGCTTTTCGCGCGGCACATCAGCACCGATCCCACCAACCCATACGGGTTTACCATCTTCTGGTGGGAGAAGCCGGACCCGGCGATGGAGGTGTTGTGCCCTCCGGTCGTTCCGTACTGGCTCGCGCTCGGCATTCGACTGGTCGGTGAACACGTCCCGCTGCTGAAGTTGTGGCTGTTCCCGTTCGTGCTGCTCCTTGCGTGGGCGCTGAACGGCCTGCTTGCGCGATTCGCCCGCGGCGCGGAGCGCGTCGGGTTAGCCGTGTTGATGCTCTCCCCGGCGGTCCTGCCCACGGTGAACCTGATGCTCGATGTGCCGGCCGTGGCTCTGGCGCTCGCGTCGGTGGAACTATTTATCCGTGCCGTTGTTCGGCGGAGCGGGTGGCTTGTGGTACTCGCCGGGTGCGTCGCGGGGCTGGCGATGCAAACGAAGTACAGCGCGTTCGTGGCGCCGGCCGTGATCGCGTGGTTCGGGCTGACGCACCGGCGGTTCTGGCCCGCGCTGGTGGCGGTCGGCGTTTGCGTCGCCGTGTTTGTGGGGTGGGAACTGCTGCTCGTGGCGAAGTACGGGCAATCCCACTTTGCGTTTCATGCCGGTTCTTCGGGCGGGGGAGGGCTGCGAGCGTTCGCCGAGCAAAAGTTCTCCTTACTCGCCCCGCTTTCCGGTTACCTGGGCGGTCTTGCGGTCGGGGCGGGGCTGCTGGCGGTATCGGCGCTGCGCGTTCCGCGGCGGTGGCTTGGTGGAATCGTTGGCGTGTGGTGCTTTGGGTTTGTTTTGGTAACAACTCTTCCGCGGCGCTGGACGGTGTTCGGTCCCGACTTTTTTGCCGTGAGTGTGTACTGGCAACTCGGGGGGCTACTGTGGGCTGCTGCTGTTGCGGGTTGTTTGTGCGTGCTGCTGTTTCGTGTGCGAAAGGGCATCGGTCTTCGGGCGAATCGGGACACGCTGTTTCTCGCCGGTTGGCTTATGATTGAGGTGGTCGCCGCGCTGGGCTTAACACCGTTCCCCGCGGCCCGGCGGGTCATCGGTGTGAGTTTGGTGATGGGACTCGTTGCCGCGCGAGCCGCGAGCCGCTTGGGACGTGTGGACCTGAACCGGCGCGTACCGCAGTGGGTCGGTGTGGTAGGTATCGGTGCCGGGGTGCTGATCGCCGCGATTGACGTGCTGGACGCCTTTCCGGAGAAGTTGTGCGCAGAAGGTGCGGCGGCACTTGTTGCCGGTGAGAAGACCGGCGAGCAGGGGGCCGAACCGGAAACGTGGTTCGTCGGGCACTGGGGGTTCCAGTATTACTGCGAGCGGTACGGCATGCGCCCGCTGATCGCCGGGGGAACGGTCGCTCGCGCGGGCGATTTCCTCGTGATCCCGGCGTACCCGCCGGGGGACTACTTTCCGCGCCCCTACGCGGGGTTCG